>CAZGOR010000373.1:0-4154 GCA_964527875.1 uncultured Bacteroides sp.
GTTTGGTGATCTGGAAAAATTTGAAGAGTATCATACAATTAATGTTGGATATAATTTCGAATAACCCTTGGAGCTCTTTAAGAGCTCCAAGGGTTATTTCAAGTTTAAATTTTTTCATAAATTTGCAGTCCATTTGGGAATATCCTTTGTTTTAAATTCAGAGAATACACGCATGCTCACACTATTATCTTCGTATTAATGCCCAGATGGCGGAATTGGTAGACGCGCTAGTTTCAGGGACTAGTGTTCGCAAGAACGTGCAGGTTCGAGTCCTGTTCTGGGCACTATAGTCGTGAGCCGTGAATCGCAATAGATAAGTCGATATATAAATATCGGGTTACGACTCGCGATTCACGATTCACGACTCACGACTCGAGCCCAGGTGGCGGAATTGGTAGACGCGCCAGGTTGAGGGCCTGGTGACCGTTTTAGGTCGTGCAAGTTCGATTCTTGTCCTGGGCACAGCTTTCTGGAACTAAATATAAACTAAAAAGCCTTAATATTAAGGCTTTTTATATATGTTACTTCCTGGAAATTCGGGCAGAACTGATTTAATAATAATATATTACTCCCCCACCTCCACCAAATCGCGGATTTACGACATTGTTATATATAGCACCAAAAGTGTATGATATACCTACATGCATATAATACTGGAAACTTGTTTCCAGTTCTTTGATCCTTAAAAGGATTTCTTCAGTTGAAGCTTCTCCCTTGACTAGATTGAGCTGGTAGTGAATGATGCTGAAGCTTCCGCCAATACTCAGCTCAAGGCCTTTTGTTATGCGAACTCCAACAGACGTATACATAGACAAATTATTTTTTGTCCAGTCATGAAAATAATTTAAAGCATTTAAAGACATATTAACTAATCCCCATTTCTGGGTCAGACCAAGTGAGATACTAAACTTCTGTCCCAGAAGTGATTCATTGATCTTATTGTAAATAGTGCTGTCTTTATATTCATGTTGTGAATAACCGGCAGTATACATAAGGGTTAATTGTTTACGGGTTGATTCAGAATATGGGAAAATATTGTATTCGATCCCCGGATAATACCCGTATCTTAATTTGTAATTAGAATAAGTTGATGAATATATATCGGTTGTCCCACCTACAGACCAATGTTCTCCCAGACTTTTAACAATCAGAGCATCAAACGAATGACTCATTCGGGTACTATACACGGTTTCCGCATCAGTTATTATTTTATCTTCGTTAAGACTGGAATAATAATCAAAATCAATCTTCCATTCAGGAGTGATCTTGGTAGCTGATAAGGTACCATAGATGCTGTGATATTTATAGGATTTTTCACCATCAATATAACCGCTGAGGCTTGTTCTAAATACCCAACTTTTCCACCTGTCTTAAACGAACTCATTTTCAATTGGTTGATTATAAGTGATCTTTATATGTGATGCAACAGGGGTTTTTACCACGTACCTCATTAATCCAAGTTTAAGTGTGTGAATTTGTCCCTCTCTTATTTCTTCGCTTGTTTCATCGGGTTTGGTAGTATAAAGCAATGTATCGTTCTGACCCTTGAATTCTTTTTGTCCTATAAAAAGAAATGAATATTCTATTCCTCCACTTCCTGTTCCTTGTAGGGTAATCATTACATGAACCTGTGCTTCTTTCCGGTCACGGACATAATTGACAAATGATACTTCTCTTCGGATATGGTCTTCATCGCAGAAGGGACAGTCAAAAAAAACTTTTAAAGCGCCATACCGAAGGCTGTCAGATGATTGAATTGATTGTGCATATAGGTGGGATGTTATTGTACACAAAAGCAGAAAAGCCATTTTAAATTTCATAACTTATTTGGTTACAATTTTTTTGTATTTGGGATTTTATTAAGATAAATTGAATATGTAGATATAAATTATGATGGGATAGTATATCTAATGAACTAAATTACAAAAGATAAATTGTTTTTCTACTCTAATATATGGACATAAATTATGATTGGCGTACTATATCTAATGAACTAAATTACAAAAGATAAATTGTTTTTCTATACTAAATAAATCGGCCAATAACATTCACTTTATTTTTTCTGCAGTACAAATAATCCTATTTGGGAACATTTAATTTGTTAATAAAAGGGTTGTGCGATTGAATCGATGATATTGATAATTAGAAATTTGTAGAGCTCTATTCGATGTCTCGGGGGACGGCTCTACAAAAAATTATATGATTCAATCACTTGTTTTTTTAATTGCACAACGCTGTACTAATTCATACATTCCTGAATTGCTGATAAACTCATTTAGAAGTGATCCAATTCCTCATTAGAATGAAGGAACAGGTTTCGTTCATGCATTTTTTTAAAATTTTCCTTATTGCCAAACCAATCCAAAACCTTGATACACGATATATTACCAGGCTCCGGGTATAGTATTTCAGGGTAGGAGGAGAATTCCCAATCCTCCAGAAATTTGGTTATTCCATGGTTTATTGGATTGAAATGAATGTACAATACAAGTGTTACAAAATAATCATCTGTATTAACTTCGATTCTTTTAAAATTTTGCATAAAAAGACTGCCTTTCCTGCCATAAAATTTATTATAGGATTGGGAATATGACTTGAATAATCGGTTAAACTGTTTACTCACAAATTCAGAATACAATTTCTCTATGTTTTGTGGTAATATGGAATTCGTTTTATTACTCTCAATTTCATTCAATTTTACAAGAAAGTGGAAATGATTGGGTAAAAGGCAGTATGTATATATTGTCAACCAGCCATTAAGAAATTGTTTGAACCTGTCGAGGAAAAAATAATAATTCTGAGGTTCGCGAAATAGGTATTCATTACCAACAGCATGGTTATAAATGTGGTAATAATGTCCTGGCAATAATGGGATATGGTACTTATTCATTGGTGTAGCAGTTAAGTTTTTAAATTTTTGATTTGGGCATAGCTTCGCTAATGATCCAGTCATTTAAAATGACTGGATCCCTATTACAAACTTCGCAACCGGTCACAGCTTCGCTAAATGATCCAGTCATTTAAAATGACTGGATCATTAGCTCAACACCCTAATACTTAATCCAGATTTTTAATTTTATCGAAGATAATTTTATATGTTTTACAACATATTCAGAAGAAATGGATATTACTTCATGAATTGTAAGACTTATTGAATGTTAGTGCAACAGTCCGGTAAATAAAATGGGCAAACTTAGTATAAGGAAGGTAAAGAATCACCATCCAGACGAAAATGAGATGTACGAAGTAAAATAGATATGCAGAAGTCCAATTTTCAAATCTTGCCAGTTCAACAATAAATCCTGTTATTCCAAGAAGAAACAGAGAAAGAAGAAATACCCAATCAAGGTATGAACTTTTGTAAATTTTTCGTTGAGAAATTCTTTTTATAATCATGATCATACACCCGGTAACAAGCGCAAGACCACCAATGTTACCTGCTATTTTAACCGGATTGAAGAAAGAAAGAGGATATTTGAAAAATAGTGTCGAAAGAATAGCAAAAAAGGTGACGACTAATAGAAGGATAAATCCCCAGAAAACCAGAAGATGTGAATAATATCTGTGCTTAAGAGCTTTACATAGGCGAAAATTTTTATGTAAGAACAATTCAATTATAACTTCTGTGAAACTTTTAATAATAGGTTTTTTTAATTCTGTTCTTTCCTGTGATTTAAGAATCCTTCCCCAGAAAGTTCTAATGCTCATAATAATCCCGATTACACCAAGAAAGAAAAAGCTTATAAACGAAATATTCAGAGGAATATGTGGGAAAAATGTTGAATAATTAACTTCTCCTTCCGGCACTCTGAGTGTACCGGTAAAATAGATAATAAGCGCTGTTATCAACACGGGCAATAAGATAATCAATGGCAAATAAAAAGGATTCTGGATGATCTTAGCCAATATCCTTGGGCGGGCATAATAATGGTAATGTTGCTTTCGGAGAGAAGCAAGTACATCTCCCGGCTTAACACCCCTCGGACAGGTAGCGGTACAATCACCACATTGATGACAGAGCCAGATTCCGGGGTCAGTAAAAAGTTTATCTTTTAAACCCCAGGCCGCCCAGATCATTTCTTTTCTGGGAAAAGGTAAAGATGGTTCGGCAAGTTCACAAACAGATGTACATGCACCACATTGCATACATTGAC
>CAZGOR010000374.1:0-4153 GCA_964527875.1 uncultured Bacteroides sp.
TTTTCACAACCGGAAACTGGAGATCGTTTATTTGCAATGCTTTAATATCGCTTTCATCTTCAATATGTCCCTTCAGTGTAACAACCTTTGAATCCTTCGGAAATTGAAGTGCAGTTTTATCTCTTGGTTCAGGTTCAAGGATAATGATCACCGGATTATCTTCTTCCCTGTACAGTTCAAATAACCGTTGCTGTGTTTCTTCCATGAGTTTTTGGGCTTCCGGATCATACCCGGTTAAGGCCATCATTGCTTCATAATCCTTTATGGCTGCCTTGAAATTTGCTATCTGTTCATAGGAATATGCCCTCTTATACAGGGATTCTGCATTTTCCGGATTGAGCATCAGCACCTTTGTAAAATCATTAATGGCATTTGGGTGTTGCGTAAATTCCTGGTAATAACAACCACGGATGAAATACATCTCTTCATCATCGGGATCCATCAATATATTCTTTGAGATATCATCAATTGCCTTGGGATAATCCATTTGTTTGACATAAATCTTACTACGAACAAGGTAAGCTTGCCGGTTATTAGGATCCAGCTCAAGAGCCCTGTTTATATGATTCAGTGCAAAAGGAAGTTTATCAAGCCGGGTCCGTAAATCAGCAAGTGCAATATAAGCATCAGTATTCCTTGAATCTTTACTCACTGCTTTAAAATAATCTTCTTCAGCTGGAATAAATTTGTCAAGTTTTTCATTCACAACTCCTCTCAGGTAGAAATTTTCTGACATCTCCTTAAGCATTAACGCAGTATTGCAATTTTCAAGGGCTTCCTCAAACCTCTCCATTGCAATAAGTGACATAGCTTTTATCCGGTATGCATCAACATTCGTCTTTTTTAATTGTATGGAAATATCCGCCTTCTCCATGGCTTTATCATATTCTTCAAGTAGATAATACAACCTGGCAACATCGTAAAATACATCGGTACTCTTGTTAAGAAATGTCGATGCCCGGTCATAATCTTCAGCAGCTTCTTCAAGCATCCCCAGTTTCTCATATGCATCCGCCCTTGCAAGATATGCTTTATCATAATCAGGCTCCAGATCAATTGCCTTGGTAAATTGTTCTATAGCATCTTTATAATTTCCTACATCAACAAAATCTTCACCTGTTTTAAAATATTTTCTAGCATTCTGCGATAAAACAACAGTGGGCACGAAAAATATGATAAGTATTAAAAGGTACTTGGTGGTTTTCATGACCATTTATTTTAAAATTTATAAATATTTATACGTTCTTATAATCAATTATGTTGCAGCATTTTATGTTGTATTGCAAATATAATTAAATATTTAACGTAAAAATAATTGAATGGTTTGGCAATAATTAAAAATATATAAAAATCATGCCAAAGATGGTGTCCCGGCTGAAAACCCTCTATTACCTTTAACAGGCAGACTTTTCTGTCATTCTTCAACGTTTCTTGAATGTGTCCGGTTGGAAACCGGAAATACCTTTCATATACCCACACTCATCGTGAACGATATAATTCGGATGGTAACCCGAAATGCCTGAATGTGTCCGGTTGGAAACCGGCCTTTTCTATTTTCCATCACACTATGGTTTGTGTCCGGTTGAAAACCGAAAATACCTTTCATATACCCACACTCATCGTGAACGATATAATTCAGATGGTAACCCGAAATGCCTGAATGTGTCCGGTTGGAAACCGGACTAACTACCATATTGATTATACATTGAACAATCATATAAAAACAAACCTGGTAAAACATGAGAAGGAATTACCATATTCATATCAAAGTAAAAAGTGAGTTGGTCCGGTTTCCAACCGGACCGGAAAATGAAAGATGCATGGCAGAAAAGTCTGATTTTCAATCGGACCGGAAATTGAAGCTGCATGGCAGAAAAATCCGGTTTTCAATCGGACCGGAAATTGAAGCTGCATGGCAGAAAAGTCCACTTTCCCATCGATAATCCGGGAATATTGCTAACCGGACCTTTTAATTCACATAAAGAATCCTCAAAATGACTCCGGGTGTTTATAAATCTTTACATCACTTCCAGAAAATTTAAACTGGTACTCCGGCCCGGCTGATATGACTGGTGCAGGGATACCCTTGCCAAATGTTTTGTTTCCGGTAAAAATCCTGGCTTCATCCCACAATCCATGTTTAAGAAATGTCTCGAGCAGCAATTTTCCACCTTCAACCATAACAGACTGAATATTAATGCTATAAAGATATTCAAACAATGCAGGCATCACATCTTTTTTCTGATCCAGTTTCACATATTTAAGATTGGTTTTGTTTTGTTTCCTAACATGGGTAAAAACCAGCGTCTCTACCGAACCATCCAGAATGTGCAGATGTTCGGGCAATCTGCCCTCTCTGTCAATGACCAGTCTTACTGCGTTTTTGCCCGGCCACACCCTGGTGGTTAACCTGGGATTATCTGTTATCGCAGTAACGGAACCTATCAGAATAGCTTGTTCTTCTGCCCTCCACTTGTGAACCAGGATACGGGAAGTTTTATCAGTAATCCAGTTGATTTTGTTCTTCTCATGATCACTCCTGAATATATCAATAAAGCCGTCAATGGTTTGAGCCCATTTCAGGATGATATATGGCCGCTTTTTTAAATGGAAAGTGAAAAATCTTCTGTTCAGTTTAATTGATTCCTCTTTCAGAACATCTTTGATCACTTCTCTCCCATTACCTGATAATTGTCTTATTCCTTCGCCTGCTACAACTGAATTCGGATCAGTTACGCCGATAACTATTTTTGGTATCTCTGCATCCATGATCAGCCTGGTACAGGGAGGCGTTTTCCCAAAATGAGGACATGGCTCAAGATTCACATAAAGGATTGAATCTTTCAGTTTATCGGGATTCTTTACCGATTGAATGGCATTTACCTCTGCATGCGGACCTCCAAAAGATCTGTGATACCCTTCACCAATAATGCGATCCTGATAAACGATAACACAACCCACCATAGGATTTGGTGCGGTATCTCCCAGTCCTTTCCTGGCAAGCTCCAGGCATCGATTCATGAACATTTCATGATTACCGGATGGATTCACCTTTAATGATCTTTTTATACCTTTGATATATGAATCAATTTACCTGTACAATCGGAACACTTTGCGAATTTATCAAAAATGAGCTCACATACCTATATCCTGAAAAGGAAATCGCCAGCCTGACAAATCTGGTATTCGAAAACATATTAAATATTCCCAAACACGAGATCCATCTTGAACCAGAAAAAGTAATCAGTAAGAATAAATGTCAGAAAATAATTGGAATAGTCAATGAACTTAAAATCTTTAAACCCGTTCAATATATTTTAGGATATACTGATTTTTGCGGTATAAGGATAAAAATAACATCTGATGTAATGATCCCCAGGCCTGAAACAGAAGAGCTGGTAAATTGGATTAAGGATGAAAATCCATCAAGCAACCCGGTCATTCTCGATATTGGAACCGGCAGCGGTTGCATCGCTATTGCACTGAAAATCCATATGCCCGATGCAAATGTATTTGCTTCAGATAGTTCAATTGCAGCATTGAAGGCCGCACAAAAAAATGCAGAAACCCTCAAAAAAAAAATAACTTTCTTCCATCAGGACATATTGGATCAGGCAACACGCGGCAGACAGCAGGGAGAAGGCTCCAGGCTCCAGGCTCCAGGCGTCAGGCAGCATGAAGCAGGCCTCAGGCTTCAGGCCTCAGGCTTCAGGCAGAAGGAAGGAGACACCAGGCCTCAGGCTTCAGGCAAGAGGAAAGAGGAAGTAAGAAGCAGTAACCAATTATTTGATATCATTGTGAGTAATCCTCCATATATTCCAGAGAAAGAGAAAGAATTCATGAATAAAAACGTTACAGAATGGGAGCCTCATGAAGCTCTTTTTGTGCCCGATCAGAATCATTTATTATTTTACAGGAATATTGCAGAATTCGGGTCTCAACATCTAAAACAAAATGGGAAACTCTATCTTGAAATCCACGAAAAATACGGCCGGGAAGTGAAAGAACTACTGGAAGGTTTTGGATATAGGGAAATTGTTATCCGGAAAGATATCAATGACAAAGACCGTATGATACGATGTCAATATTATTAATATTTTGTTCTCGCACCTGCCTGCCGACTTCGTCGGACGTAGCCGACTATGTCGGCAGG
>CAZGOR010000375.1:0-4126 GCA_964527875.1 uncultured Bacteroides sp.
TGTGAAAACTCTGTGGACTCTGTGGTTTATACTACTTTTTAGACAGTCTCACTTAGCGAAGCTATACCCTGTCCTATCTCACCCCAACCGGGAACCGGGAACCATTTCTGACACACTCAAACTCTAAACCCACACCAAACCGAGAAACAAAATTCCTTTTACCTTTTTCCTTATCCTCACTCTCACATTTTTAACTACTTTTATATGACCATTATCAATCATTTTATGAGAAGATCAATACTGTTATTAGCCCCCATTATCCTGGTTGCTTTTTTTTCCTGTCAGAAAGGCGACCTGGAACCGAACCTTGAAGCCAACGCCGGTCATGATACAACAACACAAATCGGTGATACGGTCATACTGGACGCAAGCGGATCGCTTGGACATGATTATCAAATCACATGGAGCATCACCAGTCAACCGGCAAATGATACCATTACATTTTCGCAAACAGATTCCGCATTTTTGATTCCCTCTGAAAATGGCACCTATTCGATAAAACTCAGGATCTCCAAAGGAAATGAATTCAGCGACGACTATATAACGATCGTCGTGGCAGGTGCCATTCCTTTGTACGGATCAATAACTAATGATACTACCCTTTTTAAAGTGAATCCTGCCCAGGAGACAGATTATATTGTCACCTCGGATCTTACCTGTTCAGGCCTGCTGGAAATCTATCAGGGAGTCATTATTGAATTTTCTGATGATGCAGGCCTGATCATATCAGAAACAGGAGAGTTGTTCGCTGAAAATGTCACTTTTAAAGCTGCCGGATCAAAGTGGAAAGGTATCCATCTGAAAGGCCCACGGACGGTGTTGATCAGCTGCACCATCAGTGACGCTGGCTCTTCGTCCTGGACAGCTGAAACAACCGACAACGCAGCTGTTTTGTTATCAGGAAATGCTGTAGCTTCGTTCTCAGGAAATACATTTGAATCGAGCGGTGGATTTGGCATCGTGGTCAGGGATAATGCAACGTTCAAATCAGATATTGCCACCCAGACCCTGCCTCTTGCCAGCAATCATTATATCTCAAATGCTTCAGGACCTATGAAAATCCCTGCCGGAATATTCAGCAAGCTTTCCAGTCCTGATTTTTCAGATGAATCAGAAAACACATATCTCATAGTTTACCAGTCAACCTATGCAACTTCTGAACCAGTAAATGCAAATATCAGTGATTTTGGTATTCCATATAAATTTATGGGACTTGTTCAGTTCCAAAAACCTCTTACCATTCTTTCCGGAGTTGAATTATATTTTACCCGGACTGCCGGCATGGTTGTATCTGGTAACCTTAACATTAACGGTTCCGCCAGCAAACCGGTCACTATTGATGGATTAACCGGTACATCCGGATCATGGAATGGAATATATGTAAAAAACGGGAATACCATGATCACCTATACTTCCATCCTGAATGCCGGATACCGCGCACTCGAGGGACTGACAGAAACAGCGGCCCTCACAGTGGAAGGTAGCTTAACGATACAGCATTCCGAAGTGTCCGGAAGCAGCGGCATGGGCATATACCTGAAAGATCAGGCAACAATACAGTATACAGCAAATTTTTCAGAGAATACGCTTCAGAATAACATGACCTCAGCGATCAGGCTTGGTTTTGATGATGTACATAAGGTCCTGCAAAACAATACGATCGGTGCCTGGTCATCCACCATGCCTGCAATCGAAATCAGGGCCGGTAAAACTGATTTTCTGGGTACATGGAAAAACCTGGATGCCGAAACAGATTATCTTATTATTGAAGATGTGACTTTATACGCGGATAAAACAATGATTATTGAATCCGATGCCAGCATAAGTTTTGCTGCAGGCAGCTCATTGAATATCGCCGGCAGTCTGGACGCATCGGGTGTGACATTTAAAGGTGCTGAACAAACTGCCGGTTATTGGAAGGGAATATTCATTTCAACTGATGACCATGTTATACTTGACAATTGTATCATACGGGATGGAGGCGGCGGTACCGGGGACAAGGCTAATATTTTTATTCAGCCCGGAGCAGTTGACATTACCATTACCAATTGTTCCATCACCAACAGTGCGGGATATGGCGTTATTATTAAAGCCGGTGCATCAGATTTCAATATTAACGACCCTGCATCCAATAATACCCTTGAAGGGGTGCTTGATGGTTTTTTTGATGAAAATTAACATGGTTTCATAAACTTGATTTGTGGATGAATCGCCTGTATCAGGTCCTGCTGAAGGTTATACTCTCCTGATGATAGCGGCCCGGAACAATGCTCCCGAACTGGTAAAATTTCTGGTTGAACATGGTGCACTACACACGATTCACGATTGCCTGCTTCCGCAAGGCCACAATCACAACCAGCTCGTGAATGTTTGCTGCGCAAACATTTCACAACTCAAGACTCACAACTCACTACCTACGACTCACGACTCACGATTCACGACTTAAGCTATCCCTGTTCTCATATATCTTTGTGATCGCGTTCACAATATCATCCATATCATCTTTAGTTCCCAACAGCATGCTCTGGAAAAAACATACTGCTTCCTCACAAAGCTGATCATTACCGGGGAGATTGTTTTCTTCGCGGTACTGCCTGAGCCTTTCTTCACCGAATAATCTTTTATATCCTTTTGAATTCAAAGCCTCTTCGACGAGTTCGTATTTATTTTGCGGCCCATAGCCGGTCCAACCTGGTATTCCTTCAGCATTAAGAGCTTCAAGGAATCGTTTCCTGGGAATATTATTGAAATATTCTTTCTTATACCTTAACGGATACATATGATATGCCGAACGGGTAGCCCCGTTTGCCAGCTTATATGGTATAATACCGGGAATTTCTTTTAGCTTACTATCAAGGTATAATGCATTTTCCAGTCGTTTATCGGCATCTTTTTTTGCCCTTTTTATTTGAGACATCAGTATAATTGCCTGGAATTGCTGCATACGGCGGTTACTTCCACGGGTCGGGTAAGGTGTTTCACCCCTCATATTCCCATACGGACGGCCGCAATTATGGAATGAGTGACAATGATCCATGATCTTATCATCATTACCCACAATGGCACCTCCTTCCCCAGCTGGTATGTGCTTGGAATTCTGAAAACTGAAGCATCCCAGATCGCTGAGAGTACCGGCTTTTTTGCCACGATATTCTGCCAGCCAGGCCTGGCATGCATCTTCAATCACTTTCAGGTTGTGTTTCTTTGCAATGTTATTTACCCTGTCCATATCAACTGGCAATCCATAAATATGTACCGGTAGAATGGCAGTGGTCTGGTCTGTGATCTTTTCCTCAATCTTATCAGGATCAATCAAAAAAGTTTCCGGATCTGTATCAACAAAAACTGGCAGAACTTTACTCAAAAAAAGTACATTGTATGTGGCTATAAATGTAAAAGGTGACACCAACACTTCATCCCCGGCATCTATGCCAAGCACATGTAACGATACCAGCAATGCGGTAGTCCCGCTGGCTGTAGCCAGACAGCGTTTCGTACCGATGAATTCGGCATATTTCTCTTCAAATTCAGCTACATAATCCCCACGGCCGCGCCACCATTTACCGCTGCGCAGCATTTTTATGATATCCTCCTCGGCTGATTGATCCCAGACCGGCCATTGAGGCCAGTCTGCTGTGCGGACCGGTTCGCCGCCGAGAAGGGCAAGTTTGCCCTTATCTTTCCCCTTAATGGTTAAAGATCCGAGAGACCAGGGAGTCATTAATCCCAAGGCCCCTGCTGAGGTGGCAGCAATAACCTGCCGCCTGGTGAATTTTTTCTTTTTCATAGCTTGTTATCTTTCGAGATTTTTTATTTCTTTTCTTATTTCATCAATAACTTCACTATTCACGATGATCTTCTTATCACCGGATCTGGTTGAATATACATAAAACACCTTTCCACCAAATTCTTTTGTGAATTTTCCGTGTGTTAATAATTGAAATCCCTTTTCTTTAAATATCCGGGAAAGTTGAATCCCTTTATTTATAGGTTTTATTTGAATTCCAATGTATCTATTATTAACTTTTATATAGAAATCTACATTATAAAGTCTGTCCCATTTATCTGGTGCCCGGTGCATTTTATAGTTTAATTACTTTTCAAGTTGTTCATAGATTGTTTTAAT
>CAZGOR010000376.1:0-4123 GCA_964527875.1 uncultured Bacteroides sp.
CCCACTCATCATAATTGATTTCCGGGGAAAAAGTATCTGCTTCAAAAGATTTATAAACCCTGGTAATATATAGTTTATTGGCATGTGGCAGAAATTGTTTGTAGACCATTCCTCCGCCAATGACAAAGCATTCTTCGTCTGTTTGACACATTTCAAGAGCCTGTTCAATGGAGTTTAATATTGTACATCCTTCAAACTTTTCATCAGGAATATCACTGATTACGATATTTGTTCTTCCCGGAAGAGGTTTTATGGGGAGTGACAGGTATGTATTCCTGCCCATGATCACCTTGTGGCCCGATGTAATTCTTTTGAATCTTTTAAGGTCTTCAGATATATACCATAATAACTCATTATTTTTTCCGATGGCATTATTTTCAGCTATGGCTACAATAATTGAAATACTCATAGTTTTCTTTATTCTAACAGGGGCTGTGTCAAAACTAATGTAATAATATAAAAATGTCATCCCGAACTTGCCTGCCTGCCGGCAGGCAGGTTTCGGGATCTTCTTATCAATTACTTAAAGACCCTAAAGAAAGCTCAGGATGACATAAACCTAAGTTGTAAAAACATTCCCATATCTTACACCGATATCTCACCCTTTATATGGGGGTGTGGATTATAATGAACCAGTTCAAAATCTTCAAATTTAAATCCAAAAATATCCTTTACTTCAGGATTTAGTTTCATTTCCGGCAGTTTTCTTGGTTCCCTTGTCAGTTGAAGCTTTGCCTGTTCAATATGGTTATTATAAATATGTGCATCCCCGAGCGTGTGGATAAATTCATATGGTTTAAGTTCTGTAACCTGTGCCATCATCATCAGAAGAAGAGAATAAGATGCTATATTGAAAGGAACACCCAGAAAGATATCGGCGCTTCTCTGGTAAAGCTGGCAGGAAAGCTTACCATTTGATATGTAATACTGAAATATGACATGACATGGTGGAAGAGCCATTTTATCAAGATCGCCTACATTCCATGCACTGATGATATGGCGTCTGGAATCGGGATTATTCTTAAGTGAGTCCACGGCGAGCGCGATCTGGTCAATATGTTGGTTATCTGATATATGCCAACTTCGCCACTGGTGTCCGTAAATAGGGCCAAGACCACCATTTTCATCTGCCCACTCATCCCATATCGTCACATTATTCTGATGCAGGTATTGGATGTTCGTATCTCCCCTGAGAAACCAGAGTAATTCATGAATAATAGATCGCAAATGTAATTTTTTGGTGGTAAGAAGGGGAAAACCATTTTCAAGGTTAAACCTCATTTGATATCCGAATGTACTGATGGTGCCTGTACCTGTCCGGTCGGTCTTGGGCTCTCCGTTTTCAATCACATGCGACAGTAAGTCGAGATATTGCTTCATGATCCATATCATTTTATAATACTATTGTAAAATTACCCAAATAGAGAAGAAGGGTAAAATAAAGTTTTATTACCGGCGGTTAAAATCATCGTGGAATTTGAAAAGGTTTATATAAATAATTGATTAATAATTTCTTGTGTGCATTCAGGTGTGGAAAAGTTATTGATAAATTTTTTATACCTTAGTTTTAGGTTTTATATTTACGTTGGTTTTAACTATGATTTTAGCTTTAGTTTAATATTTGTGGATCATCAGAAAAATCCGTATCTAAAAATTTAATAAAGATTAAACCACTCACCCGCCCGCCTGACCATGTCATTCCTGCCCGAATGAATTCGTTCCCGCCCGGATGACCTGGTCGGACAGGCAGGCGGGCGGGCAGGAACGTACCGTTCGGTACGGGCGGGCAAAGGAACACAAAGGGAATCACGAAGGAACACAAAGGAGTCTGAATATAAACCTTTGTCCCGATATATCGGGATTGTGGAAACCTTAGTGTACCTTTGTGGTTAAAAAAGAAATTATAAAAGATTAATTTAAATAATTTGTAATAATATTTAAGGTATGGATTTTTATTATGAACCATATTTGTCTTATTTAAATCCTTAACCTTAAATTTAACATTGATTCGGGCCTGAAACTATATTTTAACCGGGTTTTAGTTATTAAAGAGAGATATACATGAACTCTTTCTGTAAATACCTGCTCATTCTTATTGGGATTGCAGCATTGGGATATGTCCTCTGGTATTTCTCTTCTATTGTTGCATATATATTAATTGCCGGTGTACTATCGCTCATAGGCAGGCCATTGGTTGATCTGCTGGGTAAGGTCAGGATCAGGAAATTTCGTCTCCCCAGGGCGCTCAATGCATTATTTACCCTTATATTACTGTGGGTGCTTGTGATTACATTTTTCAGGGTTTTTATACCCCTTATTGCAAACCAGGCAAACGAGTTATCACAAATAGATACAGAGTTGATATACCAGAAGATTGAGGGTCCTGTAAACAAACTTGAAAACATATATAATAACTACAGTGCAGGAAACGAAGACATGCCCGATTTTTATGAATTTATTAACAGCAAGATCAGGTCGGTACTGAACATTTCCTTTATTTCTAATTTTTTCTCATCTATTTTTGGTATTCTGGGAAACACCTTTGTCGCCATTTTTGCCATATCATTTATCCTCTTCTTTTTTCTGAAAGATCAGTCAATGTTTGCCGATTCGATTGTTTTACTTTTCCCCGAGAAGCAGGAAGCTGCTATCAGAAAAGTTTTGTCTTCGACCAGGAGGCTTCTGATGCGGTATTTTATCGGGATCTGCGGACAGATAACGGCAATCATGATCGTTGTAACCATTGGTATGACCATTGTCGGTCTTGGGTTCCGTCATTCCCTGATTATAGCCCTGGTAATCGGGTTACTGAATGTAATCCCTTATCTGGGGCCCTGGCTTGGAGGTACCATTGGTATTATGCTGGGTGTGGCAACAAATCTGGAAATGGATTTTATTACGCAGATACTGCCGATGATCGGGTATATGGTACTGGTGATCCTGATTGTTCAGGTCATGGATAATATTTTATTTCAACCATTAATATTTTCAAGCAGTGTTAAAGCCCATCCGCTGGAAATATTTTTGGTAATAATGATTGCCGGGACGCTGGCTGGTATTCCAGGTATGATCCTGGCCATTCCCATATATACTACCATCAGGGTTTTTGCCAAAGAATTCCTGAGTAAATTCAGGGTTGTTAAAAAAATTACAAGGAACTTATGATTTACATGAATACCAATTTTAATATCTTTAGTTGCGAAATTGCCATTTAATGAACTTTATAAGGATCATTCTATTCTTTCTTTTGTGTTTTGTCTCAACGTTCATTTTTGCACAGGATATTTATTTTGTTGCTGATACAACTGTTGGCTGCGATTCACTTCAGGTTACTTTTAGCTTTGTGAACACCATTTTCCCTGATACTATCAGCACTGTTACATGGGATTTTGGCAACGGGCAGACAAGCGCAGGTAAAGAAAACCAGGTTGTTTTATATGATACAGCCGGACTCTATTGTATTTCAATGGTTGTGAATAACAATACTGTCATTACAAGACAAAATTACATCAGGGTATATCCAACACCGGATCCTCATTTTCATTACACCGATACGCTTGATTTAGGTTCATATACTGTTGTTTTAAGGAATGTGAATCAAGAGGTGGATACAATCAGTTATTCATATTTATGGGAATTTGAAAATAATGAAACAGCTTATACGCGTACAGTAATTCATACGTTTCCATCAGAAGGCACCTGGCCTGCACGCCTGACCGTGACAAATCAATTTGGATGTGCAGCTACATGGACCGTGAATGTTGAAGTATTTGATGTTTTAAAATATCCCAATGTCTTCACACCGAATGATGATAACATAAATGACTATTTCCAGGTCATCACAAATGGCAGGACCGTATATTCACTCAGGGTCTACAGCCGGTCCGGGATGCTGGTTTATCGTGCTGAATCGCCAATAATCATCTGGGACGGGAGAAACCAGTCGGGACAGGAATTGCCTCCTGATATTTATTTTTTCACAATCAAATCTGTCGATGGCACAGGCAGCCCGGCAACAAACGGATTTGTCAACCTTTTCCGTGATAAGATTAGATAGGTTTAAAATACTAGAGACTGTCTAAAAAGTAGTATAAACCACAGAGTCCACAGAGTTTTCACAGAG
>CAZGOR010000377.1:0-4114 GCA_964527875.1 uncultured Bacteroides sp.
AACTGCATCATTTCGCTCTTCAGTATTGTATTCTTTCCTATCCTGAATTCAATAGCCGGCACTACCAGGTGTGCATCATTCTTTTTAACAGTCCCGTTGTTAATTACTTTGGCAGAATCAACCTTTAGACTGAAGTTTTTTGTCGGGATATAATCAAGCTGTAAATTTGGCTGGGGTGTGAATTTTGTCCTTGGATCATCATTATTTATAAAGTCGATGACCTGTTTGAGGTCCACCCTGGTCTTTATCCGTTCTATAAGATAAACAGCATTGTTGGTGCCGTCTTTGTATTTGTCATTGGGGAGGGTGAAAGGTACCGGATCAGATTCATATGCTTTCCTTTTCATCTGATCGACATACCATTCTGTATTGAAAAGCATCAGGTTGATTACCCTGACATCAGTACGGATTTCTTCAACCTCCTGGGCATACCAGAGAGGGAAGGTGTCATTGTCACCATTTGTGAAGATAATCGCATTGGGAGCACAGGTATTCAGGTAGTTATAGGCAAGGTCCCTGGCTGTATACCGGCCTGAACGGTCATGGTCATCCCAGTTTTCACGGGCCATTATTCCCGGAACAAACACAAAACTGATCAATATGGAGACAATGGCACTGGGAAGGCCGGGAATTTTTTTCTTTAGGAAATCGTATATTGAGAGGACACCCAGACCGATCCAGATAGCAAAAGCATAAAAAGATCCTGTATAGGAATAGTCCCGTTCTCTTGGCTCCTGCGGTTTCTGGTTCAGATATACCACGATGGCAATACCTGTCATAACAAATAAAAGTAAAACAATTAAAAAGTCTTTTTTATGTTTGCTGGAGTGATAAAACAAGCCAAGCAGGCCAAGCAGCAGGGGAAGCATATAATAGGTGTTCCTTGCCTTGTGTTCCTTAAGCTGGGTGGGTAGTTTATCCTGTGGTCCTAACCTGGCCTCGTCAATGAATTTTATCCCGCTGAGCCAGTTCCCGTGAAGGATACCACCATATCCCTGGATGTTGTTCTGGCGACCTGCAAAATTCCACATAAAATACCGGAAATACATATGCCCCAGCTGATATTTGAAGAAAAAGGCCAGGTTATTGGCGAATGAAGGTTTTATGATCGTTTCAGTATTCCCGTCCCTTGTATTGACACGTACCCGTTTCCCATCAATATTTACCCAGCTTTCATAGGCTTCAACATGGCCGGGATCATTGCTATACATCCTGGGAAAAATGGTTAGCATTCTGTCATCATATTCGTATTCTATTTTGTGGTCGATAATTTTGTACCTGCCATCTGCTTTCCTGTATGTAGGTCTGGTTTCTTTTGTCCCTGTGATAGGTGCATTATAATAAGGTCCTTTCACAAGAGGACGCGCACCATATTGTTCCCTGTTCAGATAAGACAGTAATTCAAAAACATTTTCCGGGTTATTCATATCCATAGGTGGATTGGCAGATGAACGAATGATGATAAGGGCGAAAGAAGAGTAACCAATGATCATGACGGTAAATGATACCAGGATGGTATTCAGGATTACCTTTTTGTTTTTGTGCGTGTAATAAACTCCATAAGCGATCAATCCGAAAACAAGTAAAAGGTAAAACATGATACCAGACAGGTAAGGCAGTCCAAAGCCATTCACAAAAGCAAGCTCAAAATAGGAAGCAACCAGGAAAAAGCCCTTGATGATTCCAAATAATACTGCCCCTAAAATGATCATGGAAAGAATCAGGGCATTAATTACACCTTTTGCAGTTGGTTCATATTTTCTGAAATAATAAACCAGAATAATGGCAGGAATTGCCAGGAGGTTCAGAAGATGAACCCCAATGGATAATCCCATCAGGTAAGCGATCAGGATAATCCACCGGTTGGCATGTTTCTCATTTGCAATGTTTTCCCATTTCAGTATTGCCCAGAATACTACAGCCGTGAACAGGGAAGAAGTTGCATACACCTCACCTTCCACTGCTGAGAACCAGAATGAGTCAGAAAAAGTAAATGCCATAGCTCCGACAAACCCGCTGCCAAAAACAGCAACCAGATTGGATAATGACAATCCATTTTCTTTGGTAAGAATTTTTCTGGCAAGATGAGTAATAGTCCAGAATAGAAACATGATAGTAAGTCCACTGGCTACCGCAGACAAAGCATTGATCATTTTTGCAGCCTGTGACGGATCACCGGCAAAGAGGCTGAAAAACCGGGCCAGGAGCATGAAAAATGGTGCCCCCGGTGGATGAGGTACTTCAAGCTTATATGATGTCGCAATAAACTCACCACAATCCCAAAGGCTGGATGTTGGTTCGAGGGTTAGCAGGTAAACAGTTGTAGCAACAATAAATAAAATCCAGCCGAGTATGTTGTTTAACAAATTAAACTGCTTCATTCGGTTCTGTTTATGGAGCAGGATTATTGAAATGATTCATCTTCCAGAAGGAATTTTTGGCGAATTTAATGTTTTTATTGTTAGAACCGACTACAGGCAATGCGAAATTGGAATATAGATGTTGTGTGTTAAAAGTAGTTGTGTTGATTATCAATGGTTTGAAAATGGAGTGTGTCATAATCTTAAAAGGGATTTTATTAATTTCGTGGAGCCTTTGTATTCTTATAAAAACTTGTGTTGTTAGTATTTAATTGACTCTTTCCCTAATCCCTTTCTGCCTTGAAGCTACGTTTTATACATAAGTCTAATGATATTTATGATATATTATATTCCACTATTCAAAGCCATGTTCGGAGGGTAATATCAACGGTTGTTGTGTCCCGGCTGGAAAATATAAGCCGCGCTCTACAGGTATTTCTCAGTAGAAATATTCTGATAAAAAACAAAATTGTTCTGTATCGAAGGTGGGTTGAATGTCCCGGCTTTCCAGCCGGGACATTCGATTAGTTTGGGATGTGACATGTAGGCCCCCAGAGTACTCGTGGAGATATTCAATTCGCCGGTGTTGACTAAAGGAACGGGTTTTTAAACCTGGACAACAATATCGCTATTGATGCATAAAGAGATAAAAATATAGCCTCATCACTCTCAGTAAAATAGCTATATTTGAGACGATCAAAGTATATAACCCACTTGATACAAAATTGAATAGTGGATTTTCAAAAGTCAATATGGAAAAAATATAATAATACAGTCAAAAACTGGAAGATTATACCCGTATTCCTATTCATATTTACTACAGGGCAGGTTTCATCACAGTTTTATTCCAGAGGGGAAGAACCATCATATTTAAAATGGAGCCAGATCAATACAGATCATTTTAAAGTCATTTATCCAAATGAGATCGCCAGGGAAGCTAGAAGAATGACTCATATTCTTGAATTTTATTATGCGCAAAATTCTTCTTATCTGGATCATCAGCCGAAAAAAATACCGGTTATCCTGCATAATCATTCTGTATATTCAAATGGTTTTGTTGCATGGGCTCCAAAGCGAATGGAACTGGTTACAACTCCTTCATCTGATCAGCATTCACAGGATCCTTTTGAACAGCTTGCCTTGCATGAGTTCCGGCATGTGGTTCAGGTTGATAAACTCGACCAGGGATTGACAAGGGCTCTTAGATTTATATTTGGTGAACAGGCACAGGGTGCGGTAGCAGGATTAATGCCATTCTGGTTCCTTGAGGGGAATGCTGTGGATGCCGAAACACGACTCTCAAATGCCGGCAGGGGAAGATTACCTGGATTTGAAAAAGAGATAAAGGCTATATTATTGGAAAAGGAGAAGATTTATCCTTATGAAAAGGCTTATTATGGTTCTTTTAAAGATTTTTTACCCAGCTATTATGAATATGGGTATCAGATGGTTGCTCATGGAAGAAATAACTACGGGAAGGACCTATGGGGAAATATGGTGGATTATATTGCCCGAAAACCCTATTTGCTTTATCCTTCTTTTTTTGGACTGAAAAAATATACCGGTTTATCCAAAAGTATGTTATATGAAGAAACCATCAACACGTTAAAATCGCATTGGACAGAACAGTCTTCATCACGCGTTGTATCAAATTACAGAAGGATCAATAAAAGACCTTTGAAGCATTATACCAGTTATTGTTTCCCGGGATATATTAATGACACTCTGATCTTTGCTGAGAAGTCAGGGATTGA
>CAZGOR010000378.1:0-4106 GCA_964527875.1 uncultured Bacteroides sp.
TTTTCTTCCATTTCCTGATAGTGACGAAAATAGAATTTATTTTCCGGAGTCAGAATATGCTGCAACATTTTATTCACAATACTTTCCTGCAAATTAACCAGAATATCAAATGTTATTATATTAGGCCGGCACGCGATCCTTCTGAGAGTTATTTCATTTTTTATCTTCCAGTCATTCTGGTAGTTTTTAATCTTATCCACCATGAACAACATGCGCCGCAATATATCGTAACGCCTGGTTGTTTTCCACAACAATATTTTGTTTGTCACGGATGGTTCAACAATCAGTTTGGTATCCACATATCTGATCATCCATGGGCATTCGAAGGGTTCGTTACCAAAAATCTGACCCAGGTAACGGCGGATGACAACTCCCAT
This sequence comes from uncultured Bacteroides sp., assembly GCA_964527875.1. Classification (GTDB taxonomy): domain Bacteria; phylum Bacteroidota; class Bacteroidia; order Bacteroidales; family SM23-62; genus LJUQ01. Next base: position 378 of record CAZGOR010000378.1, read on the forward strand.
CATTGTGAACCATTTGGGGATCCTAATCGGCTTTATGCGTTGTTCGTAATAGTATTTTGTTGCTGCCATATAAAGGTCATTATGAGAAACCGAACCCGGGGGACTGGCAACAAATAAATTCATCCTGGGCAGTCTTTCATTTATTTCAATTATTCTAATGATTAATTTGATAAGATCATTAATATGAATATATGTAATAGACGTATCACCTTTTCCTGCAATGATTCTGGAATTCCATTTACGGGACAGCCAGGTATTTAAAAAAACATATAAAGGTGCATATTCACACCAATCACTGAATACCGCAGCAAGACGAATGATTGAACATGAGAAATATTTAGAATATTCTTTTACATATTCTTCGCCTATGCGTTTACTATGTGCATAGGGAAATTCTGCATCAGGCGGACTTTTTTCATCAAGCACCTTACCAGTCTCAAAAAAATCACTGACAACAAGGGAGCTTGAAAAGATAAAGTGTTTTATTTCAAGTGATTTAGCCAGGTTTAAAATATTTAAAGTCCCGTTAATATTGGTATTTTCATATTCCGGATTATCCTTTTGAGTAAAATCATAAAAACCTGCAAGATGTAAAACATAATCGGCTCCCCCTATTTCTTTAATACTTTCTGCGATAGCCTGTATTTTTGCAGCATTCCCAATATCAGCCTGTGCCCATTTCACGTTTTCATACCCGGGTATCCCTGCTTCATTTTGTGAACGGCGTGCGATACAAAACAGGCGGAAGTTATCTTTTATTGTATCTATAAAATTTCTTCCCACAAAGCCGGAAGCTCCTGTAAGCACTATTCCGGGCAATTTTTTATTCATCACTTTTTAACTAAATTAATAACGAGTTGTAGGGTTGAATCGACAATATTGATAATTAAAAATTTGTAGAGCCGTTCCGCGTGCTTGGGACGGCTCTACAAAAAATCTATGATTCAATCACTTAGTCCTTTTAATCGTACAACGCGTTGAATTAATAATATCATTTTACTTCATTTAGAGGTAATAAAAAATTTGTTTAAAGGTTAAAATATTATTTTAAAAGGCTGAAGGCGATGATTAAAATACCCGGAATTTTGAATATTTATAATACTTAAAATTCTTATCTTAACTTTCATAACTCACAAATTCTTCAAATTCTTCTACTTTGAATGTAGTAACAGGAATTTCTTCGTCAATATTTTTCCCGGGTATATATTCAAACATTTTTTGGACAGAATCCCCGACTTTTAAGAAAATAGTTGATATTGGTATATCAACCGGACATACATCTGTACACATTCCACATCCTACACAAGAATAACTTATATGACTTAATCTTCCAATTTGGTATAATATTGTGTTTGGAGGGATTCGTATTCCACCTCGTTTTTTAAGTTCGGTCTCATAGGTCATAGGTTTATATTCATGTTTTTTTGATGTAAAATCACATAAATTGCAACAACAAATAGGGCAGACCGAATTACATCCGTGACAGCCAATGCATTTACCAAAGGTTTTTATTAAGCCTTTCAAATCGTACTTTTCTACTCCGATTTCATCAAATAGTTTTATCTTTTCATTTTTTCTTTTATTCAGTAACAGTTTTATTTCGTCTGACTCAAGTTTTTCCTCTTTAATGTTTTCTGAAAAACCTTCTATAAACTTTTCCGCTTTTTCATTATTTATAAATATACTGCATTGCTTATCTATATCTTTTTTACCTGCCAAAGCAATAGTAATATCCGCATTGTAAGGCATAAAGTATTCACAACTCTTGCAAACAGGTCTTATTCCAGTAGGAATTTCACCTTTTATAATCGAATTCCAGTATTTAGCGAGTATTTCTTCAATATTTCCATTGATATAATTTTCAAGTGGGTAAACTCCTCCACATGTTGAGCTTATAAGAAGAAAGTTATCCAAATTACCCTGCTTTCTTTTAACAAGTTCTATAAATGCTCTTATTTCACAAGGTCTTACAACTGCTGCAACAGTTTCGGAAAGAGGTTTTTTCAAAGTCAAATGGGAAAGCAGTCCTCCCGCATTAGCAGGCATTATAGGGAAAAGAGGGGAAGCATATTTTAACTCATCAAATTTAGTAATGAGTGAATAATTTATTGCTCCATTTTTTTCTGTTTTTGTTAAAGTGAAAACTCCTCTTACTTTCATAGTTTCTAATAGAAATCGAAGGAGTTCCTTAATGCCTTCTTCTACACTTTTATTTATGGTTAGTTTTTTAGACACTTTTTTCTTCTTTTTTTTGATAAGTTTCTAAATAAGGTTTAACTATTTCTTTAAATTCTTCTTCTTTATAAGCTACGAGAGGGAGGGCTTCTTCTCTGTTTTTACCGGGCACATAATCAAACAAATTTTGGTTTTTATCAGCTACAAAGCTAAATATTTGGGCCACTGGGACAGACATGGGGCATGCATCTTCGCATGTGCCACACGAGACGCAAGAGAGACTCATATGCGACATTCTTCCCAGGTGAAAAAGTAAAGTATCAGTAGGAAATCTCAAGCTACCTTTAGTCTCGGCTCTGAGCAAGAAATTTTCAGGAGGAAGTTTGAAAGCTTCCGAATCAAAGTAACATTGACGACAATAGCAAATAGGACAAACACTCATACAGTTATGACAATTTATACATTTACTGAAAGTCTCCAGCAGATTATCCACTTTTAAAATTTGGGTCTTTAATTGTTGATGTATCTGTGTTTTCTTTTCTTTTCTTTTCTTTGTAATTGTTTTTATTTTGTTTTCCCATTCAGAAATGTTTTCATCTGCTGAAATATTAAGTTTATTCAAAATGCTTTCTCCTTTATGACTATTGGGTATAAGGAAAATATTTTCCTTATTTGCTTCTAATATTGCAAAATGTAAGTCTGAAGATGAAAGGCTAAAATTATCACATATCTGGCACACCGGTCTTACGAATTCACTTTCCCATTTTTGAATAGCTTCTTCAAATATTTCTTCACTTTCTTTTGGTTTCTTAAGATAATCAGATAGCGGGATTGCTCCGGGACAGTCAATACTAATGAGAAATATATTTTCTAATTCCACTTGCTTGAGTTTAGAAAGTTCAATGGAAGCTCTTATCTCACAAGGTCTCATAACAGCGGCAATCTTTTTATTTCCTTTTCCCAATCTTGTTAAAGCAGATAATGCTTTTGCCCCTTGAACCGGCATAATTGGTGGTAAAGGAAAGGCATTTTCAAGCAATGACTTATCTTGAATCAGGAGCCAGGCAAATGAATCACCGGCAGGAACTTTTACAGGTATTACAATTGCATCGAAAGCCTCTTTTTCTAATGCCTGGTTTAAAAAATCAATAATTGTTTTATTAATGCTTTTGTTTATTTTAATAATCTTACCGTTCATGTGTCTTTTCTATTTTTCAGAGGATTTGGTCCAAGTTGTTTTATGTGGTCATTAAATTCCTTAGCAGTATCAACAAATCTTTTCCCTTCACCATGTGCTACGAATCTACACCACACTCTTTCAGTTTCAAGGCCCAAAGTATCAAGGATTGACTTTACTAATGCTACTTTTCTTCTTGCTCTATAGTTACCATCGTTATAATGACAATCGCCGGGATAGCAGCCACTTATTACTACACCGTCTGCACCTTCGATAAGAGATCTTAAAATGTGGACAGTTGGAAGAGAGCCAGTACAATTTACCCGTGATATTAACACATTCTCAGTATAATCCAGATTATAAGCTGAGGCTGTTTC
>CAZGOR010000379.1:0-4081 GCA_964527875.1 uncultured Bacteroides sp.
CGGATCAGGCAAAATCAAGGCTTTTCACCTCGAACAGGATTATTGTTCAGCCAATATATCCGGATCGGGAGATATGTTCGTCTTTGTCTATGACCTCCTGGATGCTAATATATCAGGAAGCGGTAACATTTTTTACAAGGGTAATCCTTACATCAACCCCCGGATAAGTGGTACCGGATCAGTCATTAACAGCAATAAATGAAAATCATTAATAACCCAGGCAGAGATGCGTCGCAATGCTGCAAAATAACAGATAAATGAATTCGATACTTGGAACAATGAAAAATATTACTTTTTTACTTTTGATATTCAGTTTGCCCCTGAACGCGCAGAATTACTACAGGTCAGCAGGTATCAGGGGAGGGATCAGTTCAGGATTCACCTACCGCCAGTTCCTGGAACCGGACCTGGCCTACGAAGGTTTGCTGAGTTTCAGAAAAGGCGGTATACAATTCTCGGTACTCAGACAGAGACTGCAACCCACATTGATGCATATTTCGGAAGATTTCTATTTTACATACGGCTATGGCGGACATGTGGGAGTTACATACACAGATACCTATAAATTCTTTTTCCGGGAATATTCTCATTCAGATAAACGGTTCTCCCCGCTGATCGGAATGGACGGGTATCTTGGATTGGAATATCATTTCCCGATGCTGCCGGTTCAGATCGGACTGGATTTTAAACCGTTCTTTGAAATAACTGTATATGAATTTTTCCAGATGAGTGTCTGTGACATCGGATTTAACATTAAGTATACGTTTTGAGCATCATATAATGCTAATAATAAATTCTATTTACCATGAAACTAATTACATTGTCAATACTGCTCGCTTTCATGCTTTATCCCCTGAAGGCACAGGAGGATAAAGATCTTGAATATCAGGAAAGGCGTGATGAGATCATCACTCTTTTTGGTGACCGTCATATTTCCCACGGTGGTTATGGCGCTTTTTCGATCGGATATTCGTTTTTGGACAACAAGGATGCTGTCCAGATAGGAGGACGCGGGGCATGGATCATCGGACACTGGTTTGCTATCGGGTTCGGCGGGATGGGTTTCATCAATGACCCCCATTACAGCACGATCCTTAATCAAAACGTAAACCTTACAGGAGGCTATGGCGGAATAATCCTGGAACCGATCATCCTGCCCAGAATCCCGATTCACATCTCCACCCCGGTCTTATTCGGCGTCGGCGGCATTGCCTATATGTCGAATTACGGATCATTTGACTGGGATGAACCGAATTATTATGCAGAAGACGCAACATCTTTTATCATCCTGGAACCGGGTGTTGATGTAGAACTGAACGTGGTAAGATTTTTCAGGCTGGCCCTGGGCGTCAGCTACCGGTACACTTCAAATATTGACCTCTTTGATACAGCTCCTGATGTGCTGGACGGATTGAGTTATAACGTGTCGTTGAAGTTCGGGAAGTTTTGAGAATTTGAGGAGGAGTTACAACTAAATAGTATTTACCTGACTCTCCCATCGAGTATGCTCTTTATACATAAATATTTTTAAAGTTATACTTTTTAGGATTATTAAAGTGAAAATGAGACCTTGAGTCATTATGCTGATATTTCTTGACTCTCCTCACCTGTCCTCTCCTCTCTACAGTGCAGAGAGGGATGTTTGCAGGGAGGGTGAAATGATATTGTAACCATACTAATTATTAAGGTTATAACACCTTCCTCTTTATTCATGAAACTTCCTCACCCCCTCGTCCAGAAATTCCACGAACCTCTCCACGTCCAACTCATGGCCAATGGGCTGAACCAGCGGTTGGCCATCGTGGCCAGCCAGTACATAGTATGGCTGTGTATTGGTATTGAACCTGGTGATCTGGAAATCCATGTTTTTCTTACCGATGGTCTTCTTAACCTTACCATCAAAATCAGATGTTATCCATTCATCCTCAGGAAGTTTTGTTTTATCATCAATATATAAGGAAATGATCACATAATCTTCCCGCAGTCTTTTCAGCACACGTGGATCGGACCACACTTTTGCTTCCATCTCCTTGCAGTTGCTGCATGCATGTCCCGTGAAATCAATAAAAACAGGTTTATCCAGTTCCCTGGCACAGGTCATGCCCTCATCGTAATCAAAATATCCTTTCAGTCCGTGAGGCAGATGGAGGAAACCGGAATATTTTGCCGGACCGCAATCCCCGGCATTGTTCAAACCAGGCACCTGATCACCCGGAGCGGCAGATGGTGTTGTCTGTGAGAGATCAAACGACCGGCTTGTCATGGGAGGGATCAGTGCCGAAATCCCGGTAAGTGGTGCACCGAACAATCCTGGGATGAGATATACAACGAAAGAAAAAGTAATGATCGCCAGAGCGAGGCGGGGCACGCTGATGTATGGCAGACTGCTGTCATTGGGCAGTTTCAGTTTGCCGAGCAGGTAAAAGCCCATCATGGTGAAGATCACAATCCATAATGAAAGGTAAACCTCCCTGCTGAGAATATTCAGGTGATAAGTCTGGTCTATCGTGCTCAGGAATTTAAAACCGAATGCCAGGACAATGAAACCCAATACTACTTTGACAGAATTCATCCATGCGCCTGATTTGGGTAATCTGTTCATCCATGATGGTGATATGGAAAGAAGTGTAAATGGCAGGGCAAAGGCAAAAGAAAATCCAAACATGCCCAGTATCGGCTTTAATGCCAGTCCGCCGGCCGATTCTACGAGAAGAGCTCCAACAATCGGGCCCGTGCATGAAAAAGAAACCAGCACCAGCGTAAATGCCATAAAGAATGCACCCGCATACCCTCCCTTGTCGGCACGCTTATCGGCATTATTCACCCAACTGCCCGGGAGGATCAGCTCAAACATGCCAAGGAAGGATGCCGCAAAAATCATGAAAAGGAGAAAGAAAATGATATTGGGTATCCAGTGTGTGCTGATTTGATTGGCAAAGTCGGCACCCACACTTGTCAATGCGACAATCACACCAAGCAAAGTATAGATCAGGACGATAGAGATCCCGAAGACAAGCCCTTTCATTATTGCTTTAAAACGGTTTTCGCTGCCCCTCATAAAAAAGGTGACGGTCATGGGAACCATCGGATAAACACATGGCGTAAGTATGGCTCCCAATCCGGCAAGAAAGGCAATGAGAAAAAATAACCATAATGAACGGCCTTCCCCTGAGGACTGAAGGGGTTCAGCAGCTGTGTCAGTCATGTCTTCGACAGGCTTTTCTTCCACGCCGAAAGCAAAGGTCTGCTGTGCCGTACTGATGGGCTGCCCCTGTCCGGGTTGCTCCACACTTTCTGCCGGTCCGCCGAGGTCAAAACTGAATTCTTCCTCTGTCGGCGGCAAACATCGTGAATCATCACAACACATATATTCAATGCTTCCTGTCAGTGAAAAAGGCTGTCCGGACAGTATGTTTATATTTTGTCTGAACTCAGCTTCATTACTGAACATACGCAGTTCAAGGTCAAAACTGGGATCATATTTGATTTCCGGTTCTGTGATCTCCCTGACATCTCCCGAGAGCTCAAATGCATCTGAACCGCTAAATGTGAATGAGGTGGGTATCGGTCCACCATCCGGCAGATCCTGTGAATAAAGGTGCCAGTTATTGTCGATCTTCGCTGTAAAAATAAGCTCGATCTCATCTTCACTGATGCGCTCATGCGAAAAGCTCCAGTCGATCGGGTCCAGCACCTGGGCCTGCGCCCGGAACATTAAGCCGGTAAAAGCAATTAAAAACAGTAATGAAAAAGTTTTGTTCATATATAAATTTAATTTGAATATTAAATCATATCTTAATCATCCATGATGAAAATGTTTCTATATGTCTTTCAGCTCTGAAGGGGCACAGACACAAGTTTCAGTCATAGAACATAATTAAATGTCCCGGCTGGAAAGCCGTAACATACTCCCAACATTCGTTAGTTTAATGTCCCGACTAAAAGTCGGGCTCTACATGTCATATCCCAAATTAATATAATGTTCGACTGAAAGTCGAACCCACATTAGAATAAACATTAATTATGGTTGAGGCTGTCTAAAAAGTCTATTAAAACATTTAACCACAGAGGAAACAGAGAT
>CAZGOR010000380.1:0-4035 GCA_964527875.1 uncultured Bacteroides sp.
AGTAATAAGTATAAGATTTCGGGATTTCGTGTATATGCCAGGCCAGTCCTATAGACAAATTAAAATAGCCATCCCGGTCATTATAGTTCACACCGCCTACATCAAAGTAGGATTGATGTGTAAGATCAATGGGATCTGTCAGAGAAGTTTGGAGCAATCCCATCTGGGCTTTGAGATAGACCATCATATCATGGAGTGATGATTTTATAAACCCGGCGCCCTGGAAGATATCACCGGCATGATAGTTTTTCACACTATCCAGATAATCGTCATGCCCCGGTGCAAGGCTGGAAATCTGACCGGCAGTAAGAAATAACGACGTTTCATAAAGGCCAAGCGGTTCAAATATTTCCCGGGCAATGAGTTCCTCATATGATGAACCATCAACCAATCCCAGGATATGACCCGCCAATCCACCCCCTGTATTGGAATAAGAATATTGAGTGCCCGGTTCAAACATAAGGTCACACCAGGATGTCAGATAATCGTATACATATTCTGTTGTATAAGCTGCATAAGGATCATACGGATCATACCCGGGTGGCAAAGGCTGGTCTGAGTCGCGGGGTACCCTGGGTAGTCCTGAAGTATGTGTGGCCAGATGCCGGATAATGATAACCGAATCGGACCCGGCTGGCATGGTCACTTCATCTGCAGGAAGCAGCAGCTGAACCGTATCATCAAGACTAATTTTACCATCCAGGACCATCTTTGCCAGTAAAGTAGCAGTAAAAGTCTTGGTGATCGATCCTATTTCGAAAATCGAATGCTGGTCAGGAGGATTGCTGTTGAAACTGGAAATGGTTCCGTAATAAAGTTCCTGTTCCTGCTGATACTTATCGATGATCCCAATGGCCGCTCCCATCTTAACATACTTATCCGTAATGTAATCAATCTCTTCCTCCAGGCTGTTAAAAGGAAGTTCATCATCCTTTTTGCATCCCTCTAAAACGAATATAATGAATAACAATAATAAGATATAATGAAATAATCTTCTCACGTTATTAAAAAACTTGGTTACAAAACTCTTAAGATGCTATCTTAAATATATGAAATTTAAAACAATTGGGGTATACTATCGTGCTATAAGATTAAATCAACGATATTTACAATTAGTAATTTATGGAACCAGGGTATTGGGGATTCTAAAAAAATCAATGAATGTAAATGATGAGAAATACCTATATTGCAGAAGAAAAATCATTTCTTATAAAAATTACCTTTCAAATGATTATATGACAAAAGTTAAGATATATCTCATTGCCATTATATTTCACTGCTTCATTGCCTCCTTTAGTTGCTCACAGATGCGTGTGGAGGATCAATTTCAAAAGGTCCTTGATAAGGGGATCAAACGATATCATGACAGAGGTGTATCTGCTGCAGTTGTATTTTCTGATAATAATATCTGGACGGGGACCAGTGGAATTTCTCATGATACCGTTTCCATAAAACCGGATATGTTATTTGCGATTGGCAGTGTCACCAAAAATATTGTTGCTGCTCTTACATTAAAACTCGCAGAAGAGGATGTTCTGTCTCTCGATGATTCATTATCCAGTTGGCTTCCAAACTATCCGCATATAGATAGCACGATTACCATACGTCAACTCCTTAATCATACCAGCGGAATTTATATGTTCTGGGAAAACCAGGAAATCTGGGATGAACTGAAAAAAGACAGGACAAAAGTATGGACTCCTGAGGAGGTATTAAGTTACATTAAGGAATCTTATTTCGCACCTGGTGATGGCTGGCGCTATTCCAATACAAATTATCTGCTGCTTGCTATGATTATAAAGAAAGCAACCGGTTTAAGCCTTTCAGCTGCATTCAGAAACTATTTCTGGGAGCCATTGGGTATTGAAAACGCTTTTCTTTCCATCGAGGAAACTATACCGGACAACCAGGCTCATGTCTTCGGGGATAATTTCAATAATGATGGTTCAAACATCGATTTAACATATCTGCCCAGGGCATCTCATGAAAGTATTATTTACGGTTCCGGCGGCCTCTTTATGACTGCTGAAGATTTAGCCAGGTGGTGTCAGACACTTTTCGAAGGTAAAGTCCTGCAACAACAATCGTTGGATGAAATGCTGCAATTTATTGAATTCCCCCCTGTTTCCAATATGCGTGCATATGGATTGGGAGTGCAGGTTTATAAGCGTTCTAACTCTCATGGGAAAAAAGCCATTGGACATAGTGGAGGGAACATTGGAACTACGACTTACATGGTCTATTTGCCTGAATATCAAACAAGTATAGTTGTAATGGTCAATGCTTTCCCGGGTAGCAGTGCAGGTTTTATAACAAAAGGCCTGATTAAACAGATCATTCGGGAATACAGGTAATAGATTTGGTTCGTTTTCTTGTTGCATTTTTCAAGGCAGCCAAACTTATTATATAATAATACCGATTGCTCATAAAACATACAAACATGTATCGTCCGTGGCCGTTAATGATATAATAATGAAGTAATCATTAATAATTTAAAAAACAAACAAAATGAAAAAAATAATAATATTCATCATCACAATTCTGATAATATCGTTATTGTATGGTCAGGATATTACAGGCCCGTGGAACGGCATACTTAAAGTTCAGGGTATGCAACTAAGAATAGTTTTTCATATTAACCAGGTTGACGAAGGTTATAGTGCAACCATGGACAGTCCTGACCAGGGAGCATATGGCATTCCGGCCACTTCTGCAAGTTATGAAAACTCAGAATTGGTGATCAATATCGCAAACCTGGGTGCAGAATACAAAGGAATCCTGGGTATGAATGATAGTATTACCGGAACCTTTACGCAAATGGGGTATTCCTTTCCATTGAATTTAACGAGAGAAATTCCTGAAAAAGAGGGAATAGTCCGGCCCCAGGAACCGGTTGAACCCTATCCATACTACTCGGAGGATGTCAGGTTTGAAAACATAGAAGATCATATTGAACTTGCCGGAACACTTACAATGCCCGAAAAAGAGGGATCTTTCCCGGCTGTTATCCTGATCAGTGGAAGCGGCCCGCAGAACAGGGATGAAGAAATTTATGGTCATAAACCATTTCTTGTTCTTGCCGATCATTTAACAAAAAACGGGATTGCCGTGTTAAGATTTGATGACCGGGGTACCGGGGAATCTACCGGAGATTTTACAACAGCCACTTCAACAGACCTGGCTGCTGATGTTGAATCTGCCATAAAATATTTACAGACCAGAAAAGAGATTAATAAAAACCAAATAGGACTAATCGGTCATAGTGAAGGTGGAATAATTGCACCAATGATTGCCGGAAATTCAAAAGATGTAAGTTTTATTGTTTTACTTGCAGGAACAGGCATACCCGGTGACCAGTTACTATTGATGCAACAGGAATTAATCATGAAAGCTAATAGAAGCAGCGAAAGCGATTTAAATAATTTGCAAGCCATTACCAAAGGTGCATATAAAATTATCAAGGAAACCGAAAATACCGATTCGTTAAAATCAGAATTAACAGCTTATTTTAAACAAAACGCAGATATTTTTCCTAATTCTTTAAAACCCGAAGGAATCAGTGAAGATGATATGATCGCTTTACAGGTAAACCAGCTGTCAAATCCGTGGATGACATTTTTTATAAAATACAATCCTGTACCGGCCCTGGAAAAAGTTAAATGTCCTGTATTGGCTTTGAATGGCGAGAAAGATATACAGGTCCCTGCAAAAGTAAACCTGGAAGCTATTGAAAATGCATTGAAAAAAGGTGGAAATCAAAATGTTACAACCAAAGAATTACCCAACTTAAACCACATGTTTCAGGAATGTGAAACAGGTTTACCCGGTGAGTATTCACAAATAGAACAGACTTTTTCACCAGTAGCGTTATCAGAAATTACAAATTGGATCTTAAAGCAAGTTAAATGAATATGTGGCTGACATAAAATAACCTCCATTCCTGCCTGACGGACTGGCAGAAAAATAAGCGTGTATTATTACCGCTATAAAACTATTCTATATCCTGATATCACTGTCAGAGAAGGTTCATTCACA
>CAZGOR010000381.1:0-4023 GCA_964527875.1 uncultured Bacteroides sp.
AAAGAAAAGTTTGAAGAAGCATATGATGAATGGGCAGATTCAGATCCTGAAAGGAAATCGATTTATGGAAACCTACTGAATAAAATCGAGTCGGTTTGTCTTGAAAGAGATGCTGTTTGCCTGGCCAGTGATTACTATTCGGAAATTGTAATGGCCATTGAAATCTTTAACCTTGCATCAAGATTGAATGATGTAATTGAAGTATATGAGGATGAAATGACTTCCCAAGATGAATTTCAGAAAGCACTGAATGCCTTCGAAAGTTATGCAAAAGGTTTTTATAATGATTATCACCAACCGATTGATAAAAAAGTATTCAGACAATTAATGGAGGTTTACCATCAGGACCTTTCTGTCAATTATCACCCCGAAATGTTTGCTGTTGTTGAGACAAAATTTAAAGGTGATTTTGGGAAATTTACTGAATGGTTTTTCAGGAAAACAATCCTGGCAGAGGAAGATGAAATAAATAAATGGATTGTAGATTTTGATAAAAAGTCGATCAGGCGGGTAAAAAAAGATCCGGCGTATAAACTTTTTAACCAGTTTGAAAGTGTTCTGTACGAGAGCAGGTATTTATACGAAAAATTAAATTATCTTCTTGATTATCATTATCGTACATATGTTAAGGGCATCCTGGAAATGTTTCCTGAAAAATTGTTTTATCCTGATGCAAACCTAACTATGCGTATCACTTATGGCCGGGTAGAGGGTTATTTTCCCCGTGATGCTGTTGAATATGAATATTATACAACGCTTAATGGAGTGATGGAAAAAGAGAGCCAGGAAGTATATGATTATTTTATTCCGGATTATTTGGAAAAACTTTATCATACAAAGGATTATGGAAATTATGGTATGGAAGGGAGGATGCCTGTTTGCTTTCTTGCCGGCAATCATACTTCCGGCGGAAATTCAGGCAGTCCGGTATTAAATGCGGAAGGACAACTTATCGGAATTAATTTTGACCGCAACTGGGAAGGTACCATGAGTGACTATATATACGATCCCGATCAGTGCCGCAATATCATTCTTGATATCCGGTATGCTTTGTTTATCATTGATAAATTTGCAGGAGCCGGATATCTGATCGATGAGATGACTGTTATTCGGTAAATATTTTTTTCTATCTTCGTAACAACAATTAACAAAATCGTAACACCATGTCTGTAATAAGGTTTGGCGTTTCTCTGGAGGAGGACCTGTTGAAAAAACTTGACCATCTGGTAGTTAAACACCAGTTTCCGAACCGGTCCCAGGCAGTAAGATTTCTAATAAATCAACATATTGTAGAGGATAAATGGAAAGAGGACAAGGATGTTGCAGGAGCACTGGTATTAATTTATGATCATCATAAACGGGATCTTCAGAAAAAATTAACCAGTGTGCAACATGATTATCACAGCCTGATCCTGTCATGTCAGCATGTCCATCTTGATCATTATAACTGTTTGGAAACCATTACATTGAAAGGTAAATCCAGCAAACTGATAAGGCTTACTGATAAGCTCAGATCAATCAAGGGTATTAAACATAGTGATCTTGTGATGAGTACGACTTAATAAATTGTTAAACTGTTAAATTGTTACATTGTTAAACTGTTATACTGTTAAACTGTTAAATGGCTAAATTGTTAATAACATGCGACTTAGCAGAATAGCAATTTAACAATGTAACAATTTAACAATGAATTAAGAATCACAACGGAATATAAATGGATAACGATCTTGGTATATTAACAGCAACAGCAGCAACTATAGCATTGCTTCACACACTATTTGGTCCTGACCATTATCTGCCTTTTATTGTCATGTCAAGGGCAAGAGGGTGGTCGATTTTTAAAACGACGTGGATTACAATACTGTGTGGGATAGGGCATGTGGGCAGCTCTATTATACTGGGTGTGATTGGTATTGCGGCAGGTATCGGGGTTTCAAGGCTCGATGGTGTCGAGTCCTTCCGGGGAGATATAGCAGCATGGGCATTTTTGGTTTTCGGACTCGGTTATTTTATATGGGGTATTCATCGCGCCATCGCAAAAAAATCTCATCAACATTATCATACCCATGCGAATGGTACTGTTCATCAGCATGAACATGTACATGTCAACAACCATAATCATGTCCACAGTACCAATCTGACACCCTGGATTCTTTTTACTATCTTCGTACTGGGTCCGTGCGAACCATTGATCCCTGTATTGATGTATCCCGCGGCAAAAAGCAGCACGATGGGTATCGTGCAGGTATCACTGGTCTTTTCACTGGTAACCATTCTGACTATGCTAACATTGGTTATCCTCGCCTCATACGGACTCAAACTGGTAGCATTTGGAAAGATTGAAAAATATACTCATGCAATTGCCGGTGCAACCATATTCCTCAGCGGATTTGCGATTTTATTCCTGGGATTGTAATACGTAAAAATCTATAACCTGATCCGGCAAGTCAATGACGGTGTGTCATAACTTTAAAAAAGGATTTATACAGATTATAAAAGCTTTTAAAGGCTTCTCGCAGATTTACGCTGATACCCCTAAGTCTTCGGGAGGACACTGGTTTTGAACCATCTGCGATAATCTGCGATTTCCTGCCTGGTTGAGGGGATGGCTGCGGGAATTTGTCGTGAAGAGTGAAAGTGATAACAGTAAAAAAATAATTGGAATGGTTTTTTTCTTGTATATAAGAGATATGACAGGGATCATACAACAGGTATACATTTGAAATAGGAATGGATCATCTGGATTGAATCTTGCTTTAATTACTAAAAATAAACCAATTACTATTGTTCGGTTTTTTCAACCTTATGGGAATTGATCCCGAAAGGTACATAAAGCGGGCAAAATCCAATGATACTTGTCAATAAAAAGATACCTGCCAGTACAAGCAGAACAATGCCCGGTGTTCCTGTTAGCACTTTTGTGCAGTAGAGGACAGCAATAATAGCTGCGACAACTATTCTGAGGATCCTGTCAAACAACCCCATATTTTTTTTCATGGTAGTATGATATTATTTTATCAAGTGGTTTTTAAGTAGCAATTTATGAAAACTTATCTGAAATAGAAATACCTTTTTTAACAGATAGCATCTTATTTAAAATAAAAAGTCCCGGAGATTATGAATCACCGGGACTGGTATTCATAGGATTCTGAATAATTTATTCTGGCAATGTATAATAAATTTCGAGTTTTGGCCAGAGTTTGGGTGATTTGAAATCGCTGGATGCAAACCTGAACCATTGTGTATATTCTTCCTTCACCAATTTCAGCATCATACCATTGTGTCCGGCACTTTTCATATCAGTCAGTAATTTTGTCACATCAACTACTTCAGCAATTGGTGGGTAGATGGAATTGGCACAGGTTATATCATGAATATAGTATTTCATCGGAATAAATACCTGGTTTTCAGTGGTAGTTTCAGGTTGCTTCGTCCAGGTAACTTCATATTCTTCCCAGGTTGAGATCACTCTTTGCAGCACTACCGCACTTTTAACCGGATAGGGAAACTCGGAGGAATCTATATCTGAAAGGATTATATCCGGTAAAGAATCGGTAATTCGTATGGTATCGAGAATATAATTTTCGGCATAGTGCAAAGTCATGATAGCTTTTCTGATCGTTGCACTTTTGGGTAACTGGTTCATATCCCATTCAATCAGGCTCCGTGTAAGTTTGTGCTGTATATCACTGGTTACCGGAGAGATAGCAGTAGCTTCAAAGAATGGAAAATCACCAAAGTTATCATCCGGCAGGCTTCTGCTGATCATGGCATCTTTACCTTCCTCAGGTCCGGGCTGGAGAACCAGCAGATGAAGAGAATCAACAGGAAGTCCGACCAGAAGCGGATTCTCAGGACTTGTTTTCAGGAGTTCATCCCTCGACATTTCAAGTTTTCTGGGTTTAAATCCTTCCTTCTCGATAACCAGCAAATAACATTTGTAACCATCACGTACCGTAATCCTGTTGATACGGGGTTCAAGCTTGAATGAATGCATCCAAAGGGAATCAATAATAACAGTAA
>CAZGOR010000382.1:0-4020 GCA_964527875.1 uncultured Bacteroides sp.
TCCGAAAACACGGATCAGCACAGTGATGATGCCGATTCCTATACCGTAGATCCACATTCCCTTCGGGGTCATTGGCGATGTAACATAGTCGGTGGCCATGAATATTGCTCCCAGCAACAGTCCGCCTGACAGAAGATGGAATAAGGGATCTGCATATTTTATGGGATCTGCAATCCATAATAAACCTGAAAAAACGGTAACAGTAAGGATAATGGATAAGGGTATATGGATCGTTATGATTTTCCTTGAGAGCATATAAACCAGGCCGAGCAATAAAGCAAAAGCAGCAATTTCCCCGGAAGAACCCCCGATTTTTCCAAGAAAAAGATTGATATAGTTTGGTGTGTTTATCATGATATCCGGAATAGTCTCCCCATTTCTCATCCCTTCCTTAACGATCGAGAGGGGTGTGGAACCTGTTGTGGCATCTGTATATCTGAACCAGTGTTGTAATGGTTCAGGATACATGGTCATTTGCACCGGGAATGAGACAAAGAGAAAAACCCTTCCTACCAGGGCCGGATTGAATGGGTTATTACCCAATCCGCCAAATGACATCTTCCCGATTCCGATTGCAACAAGACTTCCGAGAACAACCAGCCAGACCGGAAGGTTAGCAGGGAGGCAAAAAGCAAGCAGCATACCTGTGACCAGGGCTGAACCATCTTTCAGACTTGAAGATTTTTTGAGGATAAAACGCTGGATCAGATACTCGAAAACAGCACAGGAAAGCATTGCGGAAACAGTGATGATAAGTGCCCCGATGCCAAAATAAATCAATGATACAATAAATGCCGGTATCAAAGCGATGATGACACCGAACATCAGATTGCTCACTGATTCACCGGAATGATCGTGAGGTGAAGGTGATACGGTTAACATACTGCATTATTTTTCCTTCCGTTTTCTTTTCAGTTCCCTCAGCCTGGCTTTTCCAAGCCGGATATAATCCAGTAACGGCCGGTTTGCAGGACAGGTATAACTGCATGAACCGCATTCCATACAATCCCCTACATTGCAATCTTCAATGAGTTCACACATTCCTTTTACAGCAAGGGCCATTAAAAGATAAGGCTCGAGTCCCATTGGACAAACTGATACACATTTTGAGCAGCGGATACAATTCATGACAGGTTTGCGCCCGGATTCATTTTCACCGAGAATCAATATTCCTGATATTCCTTTTGTAACAGGAACATCCAGACTGTTCAGGGCTTTTCCCATCATTGTACCGCCGGCAATGATCTTTCCGGCATCTTCAGGTAATCCTCCTGCTGCCTCGATCAGTTCAGAAACGTGCGTTCCTGTCCGGATTCTGAAATTACCCGGATTCCTGAGTGACTTTCCTGTGACTGTAACCACTTTTTCGATCAGTGGCTTACTTTTTTGAATAGCTTCATAAACAGCGAACATGGTTCCGACATTAAAAACGACAGCACCCACATCAACCGGTAAACCTTCCGAGGGAATCTCACGTCCGATCAGTGCCTTTATCAGTTGTTTCTCACTCCCCTGCGGGTATTTGACTTTCAACTCCCTGATAATGATCCCGGGATATTTATTAGCAATTGTACGCAGATGCTCAATGGCATCCGCTTTATTTATTTCAATCCCGACAATTGCCTGCCTGACCCCAAGTGCATTCATGATGATCCGGATACCGACCAGGATCTCCTCACCCTTTTCGAGCATGAGCACATGATCAGCAGTAAGATATGGTTCACATTCCACACCATTGATAATAAGGTATTCAACTTTTTTCCCTCTTGGAAAAGCCATTTTTACATGTGACGGAAATGTCGCACCACCCAGGCCGACAATTCCCATTTCCCAAATTTTGACCAATATTTCAGGTGTCGAGAGACTGATATCTGAAACCAGTTTCGTATCAGTATCAATTTCTTCCATCCATTCGTCGTGAGTAGTCTCGATTTCAACAGCCATTCTTTTATAACCGGATGAATCAAGCAGTTTTTCCACTTTTCTGACAGTTCCCGTAACGGATGAATGAATGTTGGCTGATATAAAACCTTCACCACTTGCGATAATCTGTCCTGTTTTTATTTTTTCTCCTTTTTTAACGATGATTTTAGCCGGGGTACCAATATGCTGGAGAGCTGGTAGAGTCACCACAGGAGGTAACGGCAGATCGATGATCTTTTTTCCTGCAGTAATTTTATTCTCTGCCGGATGAATTCCTCCAAGTGTAAATGTCTCAACCATTTGAAATTTCTTTATCTGAATAATAATTATTTAAAGTGTTGTGCAATTGAACCGGAGATATTAATATTTAGATATTTTTTGAACTGTGGTCATGTCACAACTTTATTTCATTTTTATGTTCTGACACACACTCAAGGTTCGAAAATATTATTTTAAAATTCAATCACTTGGTTATTTTAATTTCACATAAGCTTATTTAATATCTCTTTCAGAATCTGACGCATCTACAGGAACGCTTTGATCTGATTGTTCTTCAGTGTCCCGGACTTTCCGCGGCGGAAAATTGATTTCCAGGATGGCATTTGTCGGGCATACATCGACACATTTTCTGCATAACCTGCATTTATAAGGATCGATATATGCCAGGTAATTTTCAAGTGTTATGGCGTCATAGGGGCATACTTTAACGCATTTGCCACAGCCGATGCAGGCTACCTCACAGTTTTTTCCGGCAATGGATCCTTTATCTTCGTTTATGCAGCAGACAAAGATCTTTCTGTCTTTTTTATTTCTTTTCCGCAGTTCAATAATATTTTTCGGACAGGCTTCTACACAGGCTCCACATGCCGTGCATTTTTCATCCGTTACAAAAGGAAGACCTTTTTCCGGATCCATATGAATGGCATCAAAATCACATGACCTTACACAGTCGCCAAGACCGAAACAACCATATGAACATCCTGTATCACCGCCATAAAGGCTGCTGATGATTGCACATGATGCAGGTCCATCATAGATATTGATCCTGGGCCTTTTATCATATGATCCTGCACACCGGACAACAGCAACTTTTAATTCCTGTTCCTCTATCTCTATACCAAGGATTGAAGCAACTTTTGCCATGGTTTCATTTCCTCCAACAGGACAAAACAAACCCTTCAGGTTATCACTTTTAACACATGCTTCCGCAAAGTTTCTGCATCCCGGATAACCGCATCCGCCACAGTTTGCAGCAGGTAAAGCATCTTCCACAAGATCAATCCTGGGATCTTCAAATACTTTAAAACGCTGTGCCACAATGTAAAGGATCAAAGCTGCTACAACTCCTATAGCACTCAGGGTGATGATCGTGTATATGATAATGTTACTCATGTTACCCGGATTATTCAAAATTTTCTAATCCTGAAATTGAATCTTTTTCTCAACGTATTCCTGAATCGCCATAAGACCAGGTAATAAGGAAACAAGACAGCCAGGGATGAAATGCCTGAAAGAGCTTCATGATTGGTAAGTGTGTAAAGAATAAAGAGAATACTAATAACCAATATAATGGGCAATAAATATGCTAAGAAAATAGCACTGAAACCATGTGAATGAGACAGGATTATCCTGACATTTTCACCGGTTGTAAAAGATTTTTCCGATGTTATTACCTCCAGGTGTTTATCATCCGATGCCGGTACCGAACAAAATCCCTTCGCATGGCAATCACTACAGGCAGGATTGGAGATAAATTTCACAACCACCCTGTGATCCCCGACCTTTTCAATAATGCCTTCATGAATGATCTCTTTGCCGGACATCAGTTTATACCCAAGTATTTAATTCAGAGTGCAAAATTACTGATGTTTGATATTGAAAAGATTGCTTTTTATCAATTTTTGTTGTTGGGGACTAATTTTTAATAAATATAAATAAAGAAGAAAAGTTCTCGGTTCTCAGTTAGTGTGGGTTTGAGTATAGTTATTTTGGTTCTCGGTTAAGGGAAGATGGCAAAGAGAGTGTAAAAGTGCTAAAGTATGAAAGTTGAGGCTGTCTAAAAAGTCTATTAAAACATTTAACCACAGAGGAAACAGA
>CAZGOR010000383.1:0-4016 GCA_964527875.1 uncultured Bacteroides sp.
CGTTACTCCCCAGCCGGTCTGCTTAAGCGGGATGATCTCTCCCTGCAGGAATTTACCGCTCTGATCGAGGTTAACCTTTACCATGGGGGCATATCCATTCGGACCCTGCAGGTTAAACCTGCCATATGTGCAGAAATTTCCCAAACTGTAACAAATCAGCCGTTCTTTGTAAATCTCTATTGCACGGGTTACATGAGGACCATGCCCGAAAAGCAGGTCTCCCCCCGCATCAATCATGGCATGGGCAAATTCATACACATTACCCCTGTCATGGTCAAGGTATGTTTCAGGCTCTCTTGTCACATGCTGATGATTCTTTCCTTCCGCACCACCATGAAAAGAGACAATAACAATATCACATGTTTTTTCAAGATCTTTAACAATTTGAACTGCCGCAGGTATGTCAGTTATACTGCAGGTACCCCTGTTTGGTGCAAACGCACATAATCCGAATCTCAAAGAATCCCTGGTCACAAGTGCAACAGGACATTTTGTCAGGCCTGCAAAGGCAATACCGGCATCATCAAGAACCTTCATTGTATTGAACCGCCCTCCCATTCCAAAATCGTTCGAATGATTATTGGCCAAACTTAACATGTCAAATCCTGCTTCAACAAGACAGGTAACAAACTTTTCAGGCATCCGGAAAACATAACAATTCAGAGTATCCCTGCATATTTTTGCTGTACCGGCAGAATCTGCAAATACTCCTTCCAGGTTCCCGAAAGTAATGTTCGCATCCTTAAGAAATGGTGTCACAGCTTCCATTAGATGGCTGCATTGATTCCCTTCAGGAAGGTATTTGGCTGAAGGGTAATTTGTTCCAAGCATGATATCACCGACACCGATAATCGTAACAGATCTTTCTTTAACTGATGGTTGGGCAAAGTTGTGCGTAACAATGAAAATGATAAATATTGATATTATGAAACTTTTTTTCAATTGAATGATGGATATTATTTAAACTATTATTTCATTCCTCTCCCTTTCTGCCAAAGTTGTGTCACAATATATAAAAAATGGATTGGTATCTATCAAAAGGCTTTTAAAATCTTCTCGCAGATATTCGCAGATTCCTGCCTGCATCGCCTTCGCGAAGCTACGGCAGAGCGAGGCCGGCAGGCAGGTAAACGCAAATTTTCGCAGATAGCTTCGAAACAGTGAATTAATTTCTGCGTAAATCTGCGATATTATCCGCGTGAATCAGCGAGAAATAAATGATTTACTAATTTAGAAAAATAAATATATTTATGACACAGCCCCTCATCTTTGTATACATGTGTACATAGCGTAGCTGTATTGCAGAGAGGGGTTGAGGGAAGAGTCAAGAAAATTTCAAATTGTTATTAGATATTTCCTATTAACGATTTCTTTAGTCGAAGCTTTGGCCTGACCGCATTGACAATTCGATCATCCTGTCATATTCTTCAGGCGTCAGGTCATTAAAATAATAATTGATTGGATTAACCTTTTTATTATTCAGATGCACCTCATAATGCAGGTGAGGGGCAGTGGATAATCCTGTACTTCCAACAAAACCGATCACATCTCCACGCTTTACCTGCTGCCCTAATTTAACATTAAATCCACTCATATGTGCATACAGCGTCTTATAACCATAGCCATGATCAATAATGATCTGGTTCCCGTATCCTCTTCTTGAATATTCTACCAGGATCACCTCCCCGTCACCGGTAGCATAAACTTCGGTTCCGGTAGATGCGGTGAAATCCATGCCATAATGAAATCTGCGGATCTTATAGATCGGATGTATCCTGTAACCCCAGCCTGAAGCAGTACGGGTCAGATCTCTGTTCGATATTGGTTGAATAGCAGGAATAGATGCCAGCTGATCTTCCCTGTTTTTTGCCAGTTTGATGATCTCATCAAATGATTTGCTCTGCACATATACTGCCTTTGTCAGTTGATCAAGCCTTTTTGCTGTTTCAGTAACAATCCGGGAGTGATCATACCCTTCAAGATATTCATACTTGTTCACACCCCCAAAGCCGGCATCACGAATGGATTTTGGTATGGGTTCGGCATTAAAGATCGTCCTGTAAATATTATCATCCCGTTTCTCAATGTCGCCAAGAACATTTTCAAGATTCACGATCTTATTATTAAGTATTTCATATTGAAATAATAACTGGTTGTTTTCCCTGATCAGTTTTTTTTCTTTCGGTGTATCAAAAATACTGCTGTAAATGACATTCAGTAACACAGCTGTTACCAGAATGATGGAAAAATATGAAAGAAAGATCAGTGCTTTGGTTCTAAAACTGGTACTGATCCTATCATATTTTAACGATTCAGGGTTGTATTTATATTTGATCTTCGCCATTATTATATCAATTTGACGTCTAAAGTATAAAATTATTTTCTATCTCACAAATCCCTAATTATCAATCTTGTCGGAGAGTGAAATAACTTCCTCATATTCTTCGGGAGTCAGATCATCTGAAAAAAAGTAGTAAGGATTAAGAGGTATTCTCAGAAAGCGTACTTCATAATGAAGGTGGGGTCCTGTTGATTTTCCTGAATTACCCATTGTCCCAACAACCTGTCCACGCCTGATCTGTTGACCTTTGTGAACAAGAATTATATTCAGGTGTGCATATCTTGTAGAATAACCGTAACCATGATCAATAACTACTTCCTTGCCATACCCGCCGTTTGAGATCTTAATATAATTCACAACACCATCACCCGTGGCATATACGTTTGTCCCGATTCTGGCTGCAAAATCAAGGCCATAATGACGGGTATATACTTTCGTGACCGGATCGATCCTGCCACCGAACGCCGAACTGATCCAATAGTGATCTTCCGGGGAAACAGGTTGAATGGATGGTTTCCTGCTCAGTAAATCTGATTTATTATTTGCATAACCGGCTATTTCAACAAATGACCGATACTGTATATCTGTTCGGAGAGCAATATGATCAATACGCCGTGAGGTGTTAACCATCAGGTCTGAACTGTTATAACCTTTAAGATAGCTGTATGGATCACTTCCCCCGAGTCCCGGTTGCCTGACATAAGATGGAAGAGGTTCCTTTTCAAGGATACAACGATATATACTGTCATCAATCACCTGGTATTCTTTCAGTAACCGGTCATAATTATTCATCCTGTCATTCAGCCATTTATAGTTCGTAACGAGTTCTGTATTTTCCCGTCTGAGCTGTGATACCTTGGGATTTATACCAAGCCTGACAGAAAGTTTATATACCAGGATAGCCCCTGATACAGATAATGAAAAAAACAGCAGAATAAAAATTAACCGGGTTTTCAGTGTTCTTTTCACCCGGACAAAACGGAGAGTCTGATGATCAAAATGAAATTTCCTTTGAAACATTCAATGAAACTTACAGCACTAAATTATAAAATTATAGTGAATACCGCCAAATCTCTCCTCAAAAAACGCTAATTTTACAACTTCCTGTGAAGTAGTTATTAATAAGCTGGAATTACTATAGATTAACGTGTTGTGCGATTTAAAGAACTAATTAACTCATGGATTTTTTTATAGAGCCGCACTCTTGGGTACCCGGGGTCCCTATAAATTCATAGTTATCAATATCGTCGATTCAATCGCACAACGCGTTACGGATTACATTTTTTTATTATTTATAAATGACTTCAAAAGATATCAGGCAGGCATTCCTGGATTTTTTCAGAAAGAACCACCATCATATTGTTCCTTCCGCACCCATGGTCATTCAAAATGATCCCACCCTGATGTTCACCAATGCCGGTATGAACCAGTTCAAAGATATATTTCTCGGGAACCAGACGGTTTCTCATAAACGTGTTGCCAATACCCAGAAATGCCTCCGGGTATCCGGAAAACATAACGATCTTGAAGAAGTAGGACTTGACACCTATCATCATACGATGTTCGAAATGCTGGGCAACTGGTCTTTTGGTGATTACTTCAAAAAAGAAGCCATAAGGCTTGCCTGGGAATTTCTCACCGGTGTCTTGCAACTCCCGCCGGAAAAGCTATGGGT
>CAZGOR010000384.1:0-3965 GCA_964527875.1 uncultured Bacteroides sp.
TAACAGATTTTACATTGATTTTTTGGTTTATTTACTTTAATTAAGCTGATTTGTGATTAAATTAGGAACTTCTTTGAATAATCAGAAGAATAATTAAGAATCCTGCTGCAGTACGATTCACCGGATATATAAATATCAATATTTTCAGTTTAATCACACAACATTTTTTAACTTTAATACTCAGTAATTACACACCTATGAAGAATGAAGTAAAAACCGGGGTCTATTTCTGCAAATATTTGAATGGGCATCCGGATTCTCTCAGTCTGGATGAACTGATAGCATTTGCCAGGGGCATGCCGGAGGTAGCCATGGTTTGGGAGACTGACAGCCTGAAGATTAATGATCCAGGTATGCTGGCTTCCCGGATCAGGGAAAACCAGCTTACACGGATGGTTATTGCAGGAGACCGTCCGGGTTATATCAAACCGGCATTTTCGAAAGCATTAGCCCTCGCGGACCAGGATCCTGCCAGCATTGTTATTGCCAGTTTTCGTGAATTTCATGCAACCACGAGGAAAGACATGGATCTGGCCAGGGCTATTCTTGCCTGTGCTATCCTTGATGTACCTTTCGAGCTGGCTGCTCTACCGGATGAATCTGACGTGAATCCCGACACACTGGTTATCGGAGGAGGCATTGCCGGTATTCAGGCTTCGCTGGAAATAGCAAACGCGAACAAGAAGGTTTACCTCGTTGAAAGAACCGGAACGATCGGCGGCCACATGGCCATGTTCGACAAAACCTTCCCGACACTCGATTGTGCCGCCTGTATCCTGACACCGAAAATGGTCGAAGTAGGACAACATCCGAATATTAATCTGATGACTTATTGTGAAGTTAAAAGAGTAAAAGGTGAATCCGGTAATTACAAAGTTACCATCCTTAAAAAAGCCAGGAGGGTAAATCTTGCTACCTGCATAGGATGCGGTAATTGTTCGGAAAAATGTCCCGCCAAAGCTCCCAGTGAATTTGATAACGGCACAACACTGCGAAAAGCCATTTACATTCCATTCCCTCAGGCTGTCCCGAATAAATACCTGATCGATGCCGAAAGCTGTACCTATGTTAAATCAGGCAAATGCGGAGTTTGTGTTAAGATCTGCCCTGTAAAGGACTGTATCAATCTCGATGAACAGGACCAGGAAGTAGAAATCACTGTTGGCAATATCATTGTAGCCACCGGTTTTAAAACATTTAATGCTATTCGGGCGAAACAATTTGGATACGGGAAATACCCGAATGTGGTAACATCCCTCGAATTTGAGCGGCTGGTCAATGCAGCGGGCCCGACCGGGGGTTATATCCGGTACAGGGGACAGGACAAAAAAGGCAACTGGATATTCTCCCCTGATAACGATGAACCCAAAAGTATCGCATTAATCCATTGTATCGGAAGCAGGGATGAAAATTACAATCACTACTGTTCGAGGGTTTGCTGTATGTATTCCCTCAAACTGGCTCACCTGATCAGGGAAAAGATACCTGATGCCGAGGTGTATGAATATTATATCGACATGCGGGCTTTCGGAAAAGGCTATGAAGAATTTTATGAAAGAATTAAAAACGAAGGTATTAAAATTATCAGGGGAAAAACTGCATCAGTCAAAGAATCAAATGGCCAGTTGCTGGTCCGCAGTGAGGATATCCACCAGGAAAGGATCATCGAGCAAAAAGTGGATATGGTGGTCCTTGCAGTTGGTCTTGAACCGCGCGAAGATGCCGGTGAAATTTCAGAAATGCTTGGTCTTGAGCGGGATAAAGACGGTTGGTTTGCAGAAACCAACTATCTTGCTGACCCAACCTCAACATTCAAGGGGGGAATCACCATAGCAGGATTATGCCAGGGACCCAAAGATATACCTGATACAGTTGCCCAGGCATCTGCTGCAGCATCACGCGTCCTGCAAAGTATCATGCGGGGTAAAGTCAAAAAAGACCTTAAAGAGATTCCACTGGAAACCATTATTAAAAATGCGAGACAATTCTCATCAATCAGAATAGAAGAATAATCATTTAAATAGAAGAATAATCATGAGTACACGTGTTGACCCGAATTTTAAAAATACTTTAAAGGAATATGGCAAAGGTAACTGGAATGAATGTTATCACTGTGGTAACTGCACAGCCGTTTGCCCTATTTCAGAAAATGGATTCCTTTTCCCAAGAAAAGGTGTCAGGGCCATCCAGATGGGCCTCAAAGATAAACTTGCTGCGGAGGTCGATCCCTGGTTATGTTATTATTGTGGAGAATGCAGTGAAACGTGCCCGAGAGAAGCCAACCCGGGTGAACTGATGATGACACTCCGCAGGTACCTGACCTCTGTATATGACTGGACAGGCCTTGCCGGTCTTTTCTATAAATCATTGCCTGCTTTAATCATCGCTTTACTTTTCGTGGCAGCTGCAATTATTGGTGTTGGTTTTGCCAAAAATTTCAACACGAAATCAGTAATGGATTTCGGACATCATTTTGAAAGAATTGCAGTTTTTGCTGTTATTGCTATATTCTTACTACCAAGCATTTTCCGAATGTTCTGGTACACCGTAATAAAAGAAAAAATAAAAGCACCTCTTCGGACATATATCAAGGGATTCTGGCTTTTAATTAAGCATATGTTTACTCAAAAAAATACACTGAAATGTGAACAAAACACCTGGCGCTGGTTAGAACACCTTTTAGTTGTATCCGGATACATATTATTACTTGTTACTACTGTTTTTATGAATTGGTTTTCAACGGATCATTCTTTTATTATCTATCTGGGATATTTTGTAAGCGGATTGATATTTATTTTCACATTTGATTTTATACTCCAACGCTTCAGGAAGAAAAAAGAAATAAGTAAATTTTCTCACCCAACCGATTGGCTATTTGTCATCTGGCTGTTTTTCATCGGGTTATTTGCATTTTTCACACGCCTATTCATTGATACAGACCTAATCAATCAGTTTCTTTGGTTATATGTTATACATTTAATCATGCTTGCCCAATGGGCATTGATCATTGTTCCCTTTGGGAAATGGACACATTTTCTATATCGCCCTTTTGCTATACTCTTTGCAGAATTAAAAAAGGAAAGGATTTAAATATTAAAAAATTATAAAATATTAAACAAGCACATAATGGAAGAAAAAAGAATTGGGGTATACGTTTGTTGGTGCGGCACAAACATCGCCAAGATGGTGGATGTGGAATCTGTGGCAGAAGAGATAGGACGTCTTCCGAACGTTGTCATCTCCAGGAATTATAAATATATGTGCTCCGATCCGGGACAGGAACTGATTATCAAGGACATCAAGGAACATAACCTGAATCGTGTGGTCGTTTCTGCCTGTTCACCCAGGATTCATGAACTGACATTCCGCAAAGCCCTTGAAAATGCAGGATTGAATCCATACATGTTCGAAATGGCCAATATCCGGGAACAGGTTTCATGGGTTCATACCGACAGGACTGAAGCAACAAAAAAAGCTAAAGCTCTTGTTGTTGGCGCTGTAACACGCGTCAGCCATCACGAAGCATTGGATAAACGGACAGTGGAGATCAATCCGGCAACGCTGATCATCGGAGGTGGTATTTCAGGAATCACTGCAGCTCTTGAGATTGCAGATGCAGGAAATACGGTATACCTGATTGAGAAATCCGATCATCTGGGCGGACATACTGCCGATATCGACCTTACCTTTCCCCATCTTCAGAGTGCATCACAACTGCTTCAATCCAGAACCAAAAGGTTATTGAACCATCCTAATATCCAGGTTTTCCTCGAAACAACCATCGAGGAAATCTTTGGTTATGTTGGAAACTTTGAAACTGAGATCCGGCAAAACGGTGAAAAGATCGAACTCAAGTTCGGTAATGTTGTTGTTGCTACAGGATTGAAACCTTTTAATCCGGAAGTGATCGATGAATATGGTTATCATAAATTACCAAATGTGATCACCTCAGTTGAATTCGAACA
>CAZGOR010000385.1:0-3956 GCA_964527875.1 uncultured Bacteroides sp.
GGTCATACTTACCTTCCCGGCAGTAAAATCATAGCCTGAGTTAAAACCGATTTTCCACTTGGAAGTGAGACTCAAATCACCCCGGACTCTCAATGATTGGACGATATTCGGTTCTTCCTTTGTACGATTATAGCTGAAATTGTAATCAAACCCGAATGACCAGGGAATATTAAAATCAACATATTCACCATAATAAATATCATCATACCCGGTAGGTTCATCACCTGTTATAACAGTTAAATCTTCCTCTGCTTCGGGTTGACCAGCTTTTCTTTCATCCTGACGGGATTTAAAGTTCATTCCTAATGAAAAGTTAAAGTTGGTTAACCGGACCAATTGCCGCTTATCTTTCCACAGGCTTTTGTTAATAGAACGCCTTGATCCGCTTTTATCAACAACATAGGAATAAGGATCAAACCTTCCGTTGAAATTTAAGCTCACTTTATTGTTAAACAATCTCGTATTACCGGTCATTGAAATGGGAGACCATCTCATCGAATCCTTGAATACATTATAATTTGACGAAAAATTAAAGTTATCCAGGATTTTAACTTTTGTAAAATCCTCTGTTGTATCATCTTTGGGTTTCAGCTTCATTTCAATGTTATTCATCAATGACAGGTTTACCGAACCTTGTCTTCCACTTGGCACAGGCGTGCTGTATATCGTTTCATCAAACAGTGAATATTCTCTGGTTCTTCCTGTGGAATCAACGACCACTTCCTGATAATAATCCGGTATCTTACCTTTCATATCGGGTGTGAAACTGAAAGAAGCACGAGGTGTCATCATATGCCTGATGGCCACAATGCTGGATTTTTCTCTGAATTCATACATTCCATAAATTTTGGGGCTGAAGTTTACGCTGACTGAGGGGACATAAGCATGCGCATAGCGCATATTCGAGACAGTATCGATGAGAAATGTATCAATACGAATATCTGAGTTTGGATATTGATAATCTTCAATATATTGTGGATGAATGGTTTTTGTAAAGATCACTCCGGCATACCGGAGACTTGGTGAAATGGTAAAATAGTTCAAAGCTTTAAGATTAAGGCTCAAGGGGATATTATGCTGGTATGCCATGTTGAAATCATCCCAGTTTGATTTAAATAGCAAGGTATCCCTTGTATTAAGGCTATTTCTGATTGTCGATGAGTAGCTCAACTGGATATTTTCATACCATTTCGCCTTTCCGGTTCTGACTTTTCTTCTGAAAGGATAGATCCTGTTCATATTCAGGGCTGCTTGTGGAACCTGTAAATTCATAGAACGGTTAATACTGTTCTGACTGGCACTGATACTGGTATTAAAATTAAATGGTGAATTTGGCCACACTTTTGATAAATTAATACTGGATTGTTTTGTACTACGCATTACACTGTTAACATTCCTTGTATGGTTCCTGTCGTAGCTGGAAGTTGTAAAGTTCACACTTGCACTGAAGCGGCGTGTGGGATTTGCCTTGGGATCCTGCGAATGAGACCATACTACTGCATAATCCTTTGTTTTTTTATAATTTATTCCCTTTTCACCTGTAACATTTTCATAATATCTTAAGTTAAAACTGCCATTGAACATGTACCTTTTCCGGTAGTTTGATCCTATTGTTGCTCCCCATGTTCCATTGGTATAAATATCTCCGGTTATTTTGAGATCGGCATATTCAGACAGAGCCAGATAATAACCACCATTTTTGAGAAAAAATCCCCTTCGGGTTTCTTCACCGTATGTTGGGATCAGTACACCGGATTTGTTTGTTTTTGTTGTAGGAAAAAATCCAAATGGTATACCTATAGGTAAAGGAACATCCAAAATAACAAGGTATGCAGGCCCTGATATTATTTTTTCCCCGGGTATTGATTTTGCCTTTGTCAAAGCAAGATAATAATGAGGGTGTTCAAGGTTACAGGTTGTATACTTCCCACCTTTGAGATGAATCTCACTGTTGGGATGCCTTTTTGTTATTTCACTTTGTAAAAACCCTCCCTCCTGCTCACTGTAGATATGTTCAATGATTCCTTTTTTTGTCCTGAAGTTATAAGATAACGAATGTGCATCGAATGATTCAGATCCTTCGACAAAATGAGGTCTGCCAGTCAGGTTACCAAGAGAATCTATAACACCTCTTGCATAAACTATTTCATCTGCCATATCGAACTCGATCACTTCAGATGTCAGTTCAATATCTTCGTAATTGATTTGAGCGTCTCCATATAGATATACTTTACGCTCACTCAACGCATAAATAATTGAGTCGTTTGCTTTATAGTCTACAGGGGCTTCAATCGGTTCAGTCTTGCTTGTTTGCACTGTATCAGAATCGATGACATTATTAACAGAATCAGGCTGTTGAGTAGAAATGTATGTGCCCGTGGTATCATTTTCAGGAGAAACAAGTAAGGAATCCCCTGCCTGTTGAGGATCCTGGGCAAAAAGTGCGGTTCCCTGAAACAGGAAAAATAATGTTAGTAAAAGGTTTGGCAGTAATTTTGAATACAATTCAGATATACTATTTTTGTACGGGCACAGATGATCGCCCGATAAATCTAATTAAAATTATCAAATTCTCTTTTTTTTTCTATTTCTATTCATGGGACTAACGGTGAATAAACGAATAATAACAATTATTCTTATACTGGCTGGTATTAAAATATCCCTGATGCCTTTGCGAGCAGACGGGGATCCGAAGAATAAGGTTCAGATCGTGGTCCTTGATGCCGGACATGGAGGTAAAGATCCCGGTGCACTAGGGACAAAATCGTGTGAAAAAGATATTGTACTTTCAATAACCCTGAAAGTGGGGCAATATATTGAGGAAAACTTTGATGATGTAAAAGTTATTTACACCAGGAATAATGATGTTTTTATACCTTTACATGAACGTGCAAATATAGCGAATAAAAACAAAGCTGATCTTTTCATTTCAATCCATGCAAACTCATCTAAATTTTCCAGGATTTATGGTACTGAGACTTTTGCCATGGGGGAACATAGAAGCGGGCAAAACCTTGAAGTGGCAATGAAGGAAAACTCTGTCATCACTCTGGAGGAAGATTATACCATTCACTATGAGGGATTCGATCCTTCTTCAGCAGAATCCTATATTATTTTCTCATTGATGCAAAACATCTATCTGGAACAGAGTATTACATTTGCATCCTTTGTTCAGCAACAGTTCAGGGAAAGGGCAAAACGAGCCGACAGAGGTGTAAAACAGGATATATTTTTAGTGCTTTGGAAAACAACTATGCCCAGTGTATTGATTGAGACAGGCTTTATTTCAAATCCGTCAGAAGAAAATTACCTGTTATCTGAACAGGGACAGATTTACCTTGCTTCAGCAATCTTCAGGGCGTTCCGGGAATATAAAACGTATATAGAAAGCAAAAGCGTATTCACAACAAATCCTCCTGATCCTCAAATTACACAACAGGTTAACAAATCCCAGGCCGGCCAGCCCGATAATGATGTCATCTTCATGGTCCAGATTGCTTCTTCATCCAAACCACTGGAAGCAAATAACCCTGTTTTTGACGATTATGATAACATTAAAATCCTGGTGAAAGAAAATTCATATAAATATGCTGTTGGTAACTATATAAATTACCACGAAGCATATGAATACAGCAGGGAAGTCAGTAAAAAATATCAAGGTGCATTTGTTATCGCTGTAAAAAACGATGAAATAATTCCGGTACAGGAAGCACTTGACAGGTAAAATTATTATATTTATTACTTCTTGCCCGATCGCCCGGAAGAATCCTGGAAATAATGACATGCCAGGGTTTAATACACAACACATTATCCTTATGGTTGCCAGTTTATGAAAATCACACATGAAACAAAAATAGGAATCATTGTAACTATTGCCATTGTTGCGGCTATATGGGGCATTAATTTTCTCAAAGGAAGGAACATACTTAAACCTATTAGCAATTACATTACCATAT
>CAZGOR010000386.1:0-3915 GCA_964527875.1 uncultured Bacteroides sp.
GCTGTTTTTAAACTGGATCCGCGATCAAAGAATAAGCACTTCTTATAAATATTTTTGACTTAGTAAAAATAATTGCTATGTTAATAGTGAATAAAATATATTTAAGTACCTGTGAATTTATGACTGGAAATTCAGTAATCGGAATATTCAAAGTTTTTTTTGTATATTCAGGAGTACAGATTATCAAACTAATCAGCAATATAAGGCCTTGCGTAAATGCCATGGAACACAGGACTACCCGGTCTGTGATACCGCAACCTCATTAAAGTATTGAAAGAATGTAATATTGAGTTCACTCCGAAAAGTAATATTTTTGGAACTAAAGCCCCATAAATTATTGATTTTCATTGATCCCAGCCTAAAGGCTGGGGCTATACCAAATCACTGCTAGTTAAAGCTTTATCTATTAATTATTATTTTTAAACCACTTTTCGGAGCATGCTCAATATTGTTTATTCCGAAGGCTTGGGTGCAATTATACCTTATCAGTTAAACAGAAAAATGATAGAATATTTTACAGATGTATTTTCAGGGCTGTTAAGAAGAGAAAATAATAATGGGTAGCAAATTTATAAGTAAAAGAATAAGTGTTCTGACACTTTTTGTTGTCATAATAGTTGGAAAAGCTTTTTCTGATTCACCTGTTCCTTATTGTGAAATAAGCGGTATAGTGCAGGACAGCATAACCAAAGAAGGACTACCGTTTGCTTCTGTCCAGATAGTATCACAAAATGATTCCAATTTAATTAAAGGAGTCATTGCAGACGAAACCGGAAATTATATTATTGAAAATATTATCCCTGGAAAATACAGGTTAATGGCTTCGTATATGGGATACAATGAAAGCGAGATAATCATAGATATCCAGTCAAGAAAAGAAAAACATAATTTTCTTCTTACTCAAAAAAGTTTTTCCTTATCAGAAATTACGGTTACAGCTGAAAAAAATCTTATTGAAAAGAACATTGAAAAAACGATTGTCAATGTTGCTAAAAACACAACGCTTACAGGGGGGACTGCCATAGATGTTATGCAAACATTACCTTCGGTAGATGTGGATATGAATGGGGCCATTCATTACAGGGGCAGTGACAGGGTTCTGATATTGTTGAATGGTGAAAAATCAGAACTTGTCAGATCTCTTGATCAGATTCCTGCTGACCGGATTGAAAAAATAGAACTGATCAATAACCCTTCATCTAAATACGATGCCGAAGGAATGTCGGGGATTATCAACATTGTATTGAAAACAGGCAATGCAGGGGAGAATAAAATAACATTAATGTTAAATGCAGGGTATCCGGAAACTTTAGGAGGTAATTCAGGATACTCGGGAATTTTTGGGAAAGCACGCTTTTTTGTTAACGCCGGGGTTAATCATAATACGAAATACCAGATAAAAGAGCATTTAAGAGAAAATTATGAAAATCCTGATGCGCTAAATTACTACCAGTTTGACCGACAGGATGGAAACCTGAATAATGCAATGATTAATACAAACCTGGAATATACAATTAACAAAAAACAGCACATTGGATTATCTGTTATAGGATCTGGAAATTTCAATTCTGCCGGCAGGGAAATATATTATGAGACCCGGAATAAAACAGGACAAACTGAAACAGAATCATTAAAAGAAATTGATATTGCTTCAGACAATTACACGATCGATGGGAATGTAAACTATCATTATAGTTTTAAAAACAATGGTCAATTTCTGAAAGCAAATTTTCATTATTCATTATTTAATCAGTTGCAAGAAATGAATAACGATTTTTTTCCCGAATTAATAAATGATTATCCCGAATTACAAAATACATATTCCGAGCAGTTGAATAAAGAGGCAGATCTTTCATTGGATTATTCGCATGCATTGAACGACTCCATTCAATTTGAAGCAGGGTATAAGTTCAGCGGTAAAGACCTGTTAAATGATTTTGATTCGGAAAGTTATAATCGCAGTATAACAGAATGGACAAATGATACAGCCCTGGCAAATAAATTCAATTATACTCAACAAATAAATGCTGTCTATTTAAATATAAATGCCAGAATAAGATTTTTGGAAATACAGGCAGGAGGCAGGGCAGAATACACCAATCATTCACAGAACAATAAAAAAGAACACGGTTATTTTGACTTTTTCCCTTCAATAACTATATCTCAACAGTTAAATCGTCATTTTACTGTTTTTACAAGTTACAATCGCAGAATCAACCGACCTACAATATATATGCTCACCCCATATACAGATGAATATGCAGATGTTTTGAATATGAATCAGGGAAATCCTGGATTAAAGCCCGAATATGTAAATTCTTATGAAGCAGGAAATCGTTTCGTTTTTGCTAAATTTTCAGGTAGTGGTTCAGTTTATTACCGGCATATTGACAGGGCCATTTCAAGAATAAAATCGGCTTCAAACGACAGTGCTTTTATCGGATCATTTAAAAACCTGGATAGGGCAAAATTATTTGGGAGTGAAGTTGCCATATCTTATAAACCTTTTAAGTGGTGGAGCATGAATACAGGGGCAAACATATTTTACACCACTTTAACCGGCGAATATGGAAATAACCATGTAAACACCAGTAAAACAGGTTGGAATGTTAATATTTCAAATCAGTTTAAACTTCCAAAAGATTTCGGTTTTCAATTATCGGGTTATTACAGGTCAAAATTGCCGTCTGTAATGGGAACCTATAAAGAACGATATTATATAGATATAGCCGTGAATAAAAAGATATTTAAAAACAAAGGGCAGATGGTTTTTAAAATTTCTGACATTTTTAACATGTATGAATTCGGACATGACATTGATGCCATTGGTGATAATAATTTCCGGTACAGCCAGACCAATTCCAGGAAAATTGAATCTCGTTATTTCATATTGAGTCTTTTGTATAATATTAGCGGAAAAGAACAGCAAAAGAAAGGTCAAAAAGAGAATTTCTTTTTAGATGATTTTGACAAATAAAATTTTGATATAAAGATTGAAATCAATTGCAAAGAACAATATTCAACTGTGGTAGGAATATTTTACAGAAAAAAAGTTGCGTAACTTTTATCCTTTGATCAAAATTCGCTTAATTATGAAAACTTCATTTTTTATCAGAACAACCATGAAGGATCAAAAAAGAAGTGTCAGGATAAGGGTGCGGCTCCGGGATGGAAAGAATATTAACATCTTTGGTGTAGCTCCTGAATTAATTTAGATTGAAAATTGGAATTTCAATAATAATGTTATTAAAACAAGACTGGCTTACAGGTATGTCATAAATAACAACGGGAACATGCCAGGATGTTACAAATGCATTGGAAAGGACAGGGAGGGCAAATGAGGATGGCATGAGAAATTATTTCATTAAATATCAGAATGTTAATCAAATAGTTATTTCATTTAAGAAAATATTTAATATCTTTGATATAAATAAGATTTAACAACTTATTAAAAAACCTCTCCCTTGTAACATTAATATCAATTTCTCGTTAATATTTATAACAAAAACCAGCTTTATGTCCATAAAAGAAGTTGATAGAAAAAAATATGGCGGCAAGTACATTGCCACTGCATCTTTTGAAAGTGATGAAATCATAGCTTCCGGGAAGGATCCTTCCAAAGTCTATGAAGAAGCTAAAGAAAAAGGCATTAGTGAACCGGTAATAAACTATATTCATAAAGAAGGGGTAATCTGTATATATTGAAATGCCAATCAGAAATTGCCCTATATCTTCCCTTTATGGCAATAATACATTAACATTGCCAGTTAAAATTATTAACCCACATACAGGTTTAGCCATAAGAACCAATGGATTAATAGATACTGGTGCGACGGAATGTGCTATTCCGGCAAGAATGGCAGTAATGCTTGGACACAATCTGACAAGAGGTATAAGAAACTCTATTAATACCGG
>CAZGOR010000387.1:0-3911 GCA_964527875.1 uncultured Bacteroides sp.
CTGTCTAAAAAGTCCATTAATTTTTATTTCTCGCAGATTAACGCAGATTCCTGCCCTGTGAAATATCCTTACAGGATTTTTGCTTTGCAAAAATTTCACAGGGTTTGCGAGAAGCCTTTAAAGACTTTTTAGAGAGCCTTTTGTTTTTATTATATATGGATAGCAATTCAGGCTATTAAATATTACACTTTCCGTTTCTTCCAAATTCATTATTTTTGCAGCGACAAATTTTTGGTCATCCATGAGTGAATCCATCCTTAATGCATTGATGCATCTTTTTGCAATTGTTGCCACCCTCAGCAAGGAAGGTGTTTCTGAATATGGAAAAAGTATTGTAAAAACATACCTTTTACAGCATCTTAAAGAAAATGTCGCTGTTGATTATCTTAAACTATTTGAAGATTATCTTGATTTTTACAAGCGCGACAAAGATATTAGTATTAGTGAAAATCTCCCTGCTACGTCAATATATGATTCACAATATCTGGCAAAAGTATGCAGCCAGATCAGAACGGAATTGCACAGAAATGAAAGGATTATCGTTTTACTCCGGCTGATTGAATTTGTATTGGAAGATCAGGTAATAACGGATCATGAAAGAGAATTTATCCGTCTTGTAGCTGAAACCTTCAAGATCAGCAATACTGAAATGAACAATGCACTGACATTCCTTGAAAGATGTAAAAAAGAGGATATGGATCAGGAACATGTATTATTTATCGGTCCTGAAGAATCATCTTCAATAGAAGAACTGGAAGGTGACTGGATAGATAAAAACAGGCCTGAACCAATCAGTTCTGAGAAAAAAATTATAAGAAACGAACTTGAGGGTGAAATCATTGTATTACATTTTAGCAGCATCAATCTTTTTATATTCAAGTATATCGGAAATGACGAGCTTTTACTCGACGGACAACCTGTAGCATCAGATAAGTTTTATATCCTCGACAGCGGATCAAGTCTTCGAAACAAGAAGATCCAACCAGTTTACTACAGTGACATAGCAAGAAAGTTTTTAAAACCTGAATCTGAAATCAGTATTGTAATGAATACTGATAATATTGAATTCAAATTCAGAAACAGTGATAATGGGATTCACAGTTTTTCTTTTTCTGAAGAATCTGGTAAACTAATAGGGATCATGGGTGGAAGTGGTGTGGGTAAATCCACCCTTCTTAATTTATTGAGTGGACAGTTTGTTCCCAACCATGGACAGGTTTTGTTGAATGAATACGATATACACAAAGACTGGTTCAAGCTGAAAGATGTAATCGGTTTCATTCCCCAGGATGATCTGCTGTTCGAGGAGCTAACCGTCTTCCAGAATCTTTATTATAACGCGAAACTATGCTTCGGAGATTTCTCGGAAGGAGAATTGCTGCGGGTGGTTCATAAAACACTTACTGATCTGGATTTGTTAGATATCAAAGATCTGAAGGTAGGCAATCCTTTGAATAAATTTATCAGTGGCGGCCAGCGAAAAAGGCTGAATATTGGTCTGGAACTAATGCGGGAGCCGTCTGTCCTGTTTGTAGATGAACCCACCTCTGGTCTTTCATCCACAGATTCAGAAAACGTAATGCGCCTGTTGAAGGAAAGGACAATAAAAGGTAAACTGGTCATCGCAAATATCCATCAGCCTTCATCAAATATTTTCAAGATGTTGGATAAGTTATGGGTACTTGATAAAGGAGGCTACCCCATCTATACAGGCAATCCGATTGATGCAATTGTTTATTTCAAGAAACTCAGCAGTTATGCTGATGCAAGCGAAGCTGAATGTTCATGCTGCGGATACGTAAATCCCGACCAGATACTTCAGATAATCGAAACCAAAACTGTTGATGAACATGGCAGGTATACCACGGAAAGAAAAATAAAACCACAAGAATGGTATACTCATTATAAAGAAAAACTGGAACCTAATATAGAAAAAATTCCTGCCAGGAAAATTTTACCCCGCAATCAGTTCAAAATACCTGACATTGATAAACAATTTTTTATATTCTTTATCCGTAACCTGCTTTCAAAACTGACAAACAGGCAATATATCCTAATCATTTTACTGGTAGCACCTTTACTGGCTTTCATCCTCTCTTATTTCATAAAATATGCTGAGAGTAATATTTACATTTTCAGTGCAAATAAAAATATTCCCATCTATCTGTTCATGGCTGTGATTGTTGCCCTTTTTCTGGGACTTGTTATTAGTGCCGAGGAAATTATCAAAGATCAAAAAATATTGAAACGGGAAAGTTTTCTTAACCTGAGCAGATTCAGTTATTTAAATTCTAAAATATTATATCTCTTCGGTCTGTCAGCCATTCAGACATTTTTACTTGTCATCATAGGCAATTTAATCCTTGAAGTTAAAGGAATGACATTAATTTTCTGGTTGATACTATTCAGTACTGCCTGCTTTGGCAACTTGGTTGGTTTGAATATTTCGTCCGGGTTAAATTCAGTTGTATCCATCTATATACTGATACCTCTCATCCTGATACCACAACTCTTGCTCAGTGGTGTACCTGTAAAATTCGATGAGCTGCACCGGAGTCTAACTTCAAGAATCTATGTTCCGGTCATTGGTAATATCATGACATCAAGATGGTCTTACGAAGCCATGGCTGTTGAATTATCCAAAAATAACCGGTTCGAAAAACATTTTTTTGAATATGACCAGTCGATCAGTGAATCAACTTTTAAAAGTTCTTTCCTTATCCCGAGATTATTAAATATCATTGAAGAATGTGAAAGAAATCTTGATAATCCTGCAAATGAAGAGTTGGTAAAGACAAACCTCCGGATCTTACAAAATGAACTGGAGGTCATGGGCAGTAATCCCAATATTTTTCCATTTGAATATATTGACTACCTTAATATTGATTATTTTGATGAAGATATTGCAGAAGAAACCTTGGATTACCTGACATATTTAAGGTTCTTTTTTCAGGATGCTGCCCGGGAAGCTACACGAAAAAGAGACAGCGTTTATCAGGTGCTCACTTACTCACTTGGAGAAGATGGATTAATCCAAATAAAACAGGAACATCATAATGAACATCTCTGGGACTATGTTACCAACCGTGCTGAAGTGAACAAAATTGTACAAATTAATGACCGGCTGATCCAAAAAAAAGATCCCATTTTTATGATCCCTGAATCCAATGTCGGCCGGGCCCAGTTTTATGCTCCTTTTAAAAAATTCAACGATCAGCTGTATGATACAAAATGGTTTAACCTGATGGTAATATGGTTATTTTCATTTTTACTTTATGTGCTGTTACTGCTGGATGTCTTCAGGAAAATCACCAACTATTTCACTAACCTCAGATTACGCAGTCAAAAATAAAAAACATGTTAACTGACTCCTCCCGACTTGGAAGTCGGGGGTTGACTCATTTTTTATTATTTTTAGGAATTGTTAATCACTTTTTCAAAATCCCAGATGAAAATTACACTGATCGATTTCATTATCATCCTGACCTATCTTGCATTTACAATTCTGATAGGGCTTATCCTTAAAAAACGTGCTCAGAAAGATAAATCGTCTTACCTTCTCGGTGGGCAGCGTCTGCCATGGTACATGCTTGGTCTTTCAAACGCATCAGGTATGTTTGACATCTCCGGAACCATGTGGTTAGTTACCCTGATGTTTGTTTATGGATTAAAGAGTATCTGGATTCCATGGTTATGGCCGGTTTTTAACCAGATCTTCCTGATGGTATATTTATCCACATGGTTAAGAAGATCCAATGTCACTACTGGTGCAGAGTGGATAGGTACAAGATTTGGATTTGGACGTGGAGCTGAATTGTCCCACAACGTAGTGGTTGCATTTGCCCTTATCAGCTGTCTGGGATTTCTTGCTTACGGCTTTATTGGCCTTGGAAAATTTATTGAGATTTTTA
>CAZGOR010000388.1:0-1340 GCA_964527875.1 uncultured Bacteroides sp.
TATTGTAATCAGTAAATTTTCTAGGTAATCAAAATTTCAATTGAAATATTTGCATGACTTTCCCATAAAGGAGCCGTATCATAACTATTTTTAATATCTTGAACGAATAAATAGATTTTAATTCTCGCAGATTCCTCAGATTATGCCGCAGATTTCGCTGAACTTAAAGCAGTGGTTTTGGAATATCTGCGAAATCTGCGCTCTAAGTCTGCGAAAATCTGCGAGAAGCCTTAAAGGACTTTTAAAACATTCCCGAATCAAAGGGGGAGAGTCCATAACGTAATTGTATTATTTTAAACTTAGAATATGAAACGATCAATTTTATTTTCTGTTTGCATTGTTCTGGTGATATGCGCTGTACATGCGCAGGAATTAAAACCTATCAAATTAAATCCACCAGATAAGAACCGTGGGCTGCCATTCATGGAGGCCCTGTCGGTGAGAGCTTCTGTGCGTGACTGGTTTGAAGAAAAACTCAGCCTCCAGGATCTTTCAGACCTGTTATGGGCGGCCAACGGTGTAAACCGGCCTGATGAAGGTAAGCGCACAGCTTCCTCGGCCATGAATGCGCAGGATATCGACCTGTATGTGTTCATGGAAGAGGGTGTTTATCTTTATGATGCATTTAAGGAAATGCTGAATCCAGTAATAAACGGCGATTACCGGTCGCTGACAGGTATCACAGCTGCTCCTGTCGGGTTGGTCCTGGTGTCCGATATTTCGCGGTTCCGTGCAGGGGATGAAGCACTTAAACTGAACTGGGCAGCGATCGATGCAGGGATAGTATCACAGAACATATCGGTTTTTTGTGCAGCAACAGGTCTTGTGACGCGTCCCAGGGCCGGTTTTGACCATGAGAAGGTAAAAGAAACGCTGCAGCTGAAAGATACACAACATGTGTTATTGAATCATCCGGTTGGTTACAGGAAGGAATAATGTTCGTGAGACTGACAATTTGTAAGTGAAACGAAACGAATTGCCGAAGTCGTACAATCCCGAAAGCGAAGCGAATCGGGAGAATGATGAATAATGAATGATGAAGGACGTTTTTCATCACACACAATTCTCTGACTCACCCTCTGCTCCCCTTCCCGATAGCTCCCGATATCGGGAAGGGATGGGACAGAGAGGGGGGAACGGGTGGATCATAAAATATTGTAGGATTTGCATGACTCTCCCCCTAACCCCCTCTCTACAAGGCAGAGAGGGGGGATATGTGGTTAATTTTGAGAAGGTTAACAGGTTTTAACTAAATGTAGCTTTTAACGAAAACGAAAAAATATCATTAATAAAACTTTGCAGCAGATCCCTCCCCTCCCTGCATTGTAGGGAGGGGAGGA
>CAZGOR010000388.1:1440-3231 GCA_964527875.1 uncultured Bacteroides sp.
GAGTCATGAAATCATAACATAAAGATTCTAAATCTCATTTTGATTATGATGCCCATAAGAGGGTATTACTTTTGAAACATTTATGGATAGACCATATCTCTCGCGAGAGAAAAGAGTCAGGGGGGTGAGTCCGCAAAAGCTATAATTAATGGATGTTTTAAGTGCTTAAATTTACTCCACCGGAAGGTTCATTTTCTTCAGGAGTGCAAGATACCGGGGATTGTCCTTCAATTGATCATGATAATGAAGTCCTGTGCTTAAATAAGGCATATTCGGATCGTGAATTTCATAAGCTTTTTCCCAGCAATCAAAAGCTTTATCGTATTCTTTCAATATATAATATCTATTTCCCTGTCCAATGAATGATATATTGTCGCCTTTAGTGAAAGCTTCTTCATTGATCATTATTAGCTTTTTTATAGTGGCTGAATAGCCATGTTCCTGAAAGATTGTATCAATGGATGCGATAATTTCATCATCCCAATCATCCATAATAGCAACTTCTTTCCATCTTTCAAACCATTTTTCGTACTCACCGATATCACTATAGGCCCCTGCTAAATGGCGTTTGGCAAACCGGTGATCCGGATCAATTGATAGTGCTTTTTTAGCATATTGTATTGCAGATTGATAGTCACCCGCCTCTCTCATTACTACTGCATATAATCCCAGGACAAAAGGCCTCAGTGGATCCAGTTCCAATGCCAGATCAGCATGGTACAAGGCTTCATCAGGCCTTCGCAGGATCATTAATAAATGTGCATAAAAAATCCGACACATCGCATTACTAGGATTCAATTCAAGGGATTTTAAAAACTCCTCTTCACCTTTCTCCCAGTTCCACTCTGTCCATACGGATATCACGGCATTTACATAATGTGAATTGGCAGAATTGGGGTCCAGCTTAAGGGCTTTGTTAAGGTTTTCATATATTTTTGGGATGGCAATGGATGGTGTTACAAAGTGCATTTGCATCTGATAAGCCCCGACCTCTGCCAGGCCCGCATAGGGAGGCGCCCAATCCGGATCAATTTCGATTGCCTTGTTGAAATACTCCATGGCCTTCAGAAGGGGATCCTGGTCAACATGATCCAGGTAAAACTGCCCCATCAAATAGGCATCGTACGCTTCGGTATTTACAATTTTGGATTCAGTGAGCAATATCTCTTCCTGAGGAGTCAGTTTTATCTTTACTTCATTTGCGATTTTTTTTGTAACCCGGTTATACAGGTTCAGTATATGGCTTTTTTCCTCTTTATAATCACCAATCCAGAGTTGCTTCTCTTCCGGATCACCACTAATCATTGCAAGTCCCATACAGATGGTATCTCCCCAGCACAATACACTTGGCTCAATGACTACACCCACGTTCATTTTCGAGGCGATTTCATGTACCGTCATGTTGGCATCTTTAAATGCATCGGAGGAGGTTTTACTGATTACCCGCAGCCCGCCGAGCCGCCCCATTTCACTGATCAGTGAGGAATGCATTCCGGAAAGCAAGGGCTCCAACGTTTCATCACCGGTATAATTGCCAAAGGGAAGAATCAAAACGGATTCAATGGATTTGGCATTCGCTTGCTTTCCGCCTCCGATAATATCAAATACTATTAAGCCAACAACAACCACAGCACAAACCAGTAAAATGCCGGATATCAGTATTATTCTTTTCTTAAGTTTAGAGGTTTCTTTCCTGTAACCAACCGGTACTTTCCTTTCATCCCTTGCTGTTTCCGGCATCACAATACCATTGGTAAGGGTATCCATATATTTCAGATACCATTCAATAAT
>CAZGOR010000388.1:3241-3899 GCA_964527875.1 uncultured Bacteroides sp.
CCAGGTCCAGCAGGGCCGGTTTAACCTGTCGCAGTTCAAATTCCTTCGGATGGGCAGCGAATGTTGATAAGCTGTTCAGGTTCTGCATGGAGACAATTATATGATGTGGTACCTTTTCTTCTTTATTTAGCTTATCAATGATGCCTTTAAGAGGCTCAGTTCCCCGTGACCTGTTAAGCTCACGTTGGTACAGATCAGTAATGATGACTTCAAGACATCTCCTGGCATAGATTAAAACCATATTCTCATCATCGGTCTTAATCAACTTTTCCAGCTCCTTATCAATTTCGGGAAAATGACCTTTTAAGGAATCATAGAGCTTTTCCAGATCTTTTATTTCAGCTGACCAGATAGTCATATTATAAGATTAATAAAGTTCATATGAACTATCCCGTAAGTGGGATTATTGTATATACAAACAGGTATTTGTTTTTTGATAATGAGTGGTTTTGAATGATAAAAATAATTTCAATCCAATCTAAATCCTAAAATTAATCTCTAGATTTTTTAGACTCATTTTTATAAAAGACTGAAAATGTTTGATCGGAGGATTTATTGAATCCATAGATTGAAACATACTTATAATTCATTTCACTCCTCTCCTAAATGAGGCTGTCTAAAAAGTCTATTAAAACATTTAACCACAGAGGAAACAGAG
>CAZGOR010000389.1:0-3891 GCA_964527875.1 uncultured Bacteroides sp.
TCCCCTGGTTGGATTAGGATAGATAAGAATGGCAGCATTTTTTAAATGATTTTTTAAATAATCTTCATCTGAGGTTGTTTTAATCGTAATGATCACTGTCCAAACCTTTATATGAACATGGTTCTCAGCAGTAACAGTATAAAAAATAGGACCTTCCGGGAAATGAACAGAATCATCTGAAGCCGGTTTGATAATTGCACCAGGTGAAACATCAATAGAAGGGAAGAGGTTGTTGGCAGGTATACCCGGAGCGACTTCAATATACACTGTTGCTTCATCTGAATCTATAACAGCAGGTCCTGTTTGTTCAGTAACTGAAAAACTGATGATCTCAGCTGCAGAATCTTCAGGCAGAGTAAGCATTCCCAAATTATCGGTGTAATTTTGCCGGAAGGCTTTCCATTCTGAATTGAAAGCATTGTCTCCTGCACTTATTTGCCAGTCAATATTACCGGTTCGTATATAAGATTTCCTTATCAGGGTATGTTCAGATGTAGCATTATGTTTGCTGGCAACATCCCATGCTGTTCCCGGATCATTACCCCCCGTTCCGATGGCATCGACAAGGATCAACCTGCCATCGACGTGCTTTGCCAGCCCGATGGCATCATCACCATTATATATCGTGGCCCCACCCAGATAACCTCCCACACTGTTGGATCGTGCTTTGATCTCATCGGAAGCTTTCTCATTACAAATTACATAAACAGAATCATTTTTTAAAATACCATCAAGTGGATAATGGTTTGCTGATTTCCAGGTTAGGGAATCATCTGAAGAATTTGTTTTCCAGATCACATATTCCGACATGTCAGCATCTGTGCCGGTTTTATTGGCAATCTCCAGGGCTTTGTTATAAGTGCTGCCTTCAATATATTCTGAGAAAAACAGAACGGGGCCAATTGTCTTGAATGTCCAGGTGGTATCATGTTTTATTCCTCTGAAAGCATTATCATGAAGATCAACAAAAGCAGCTGAATCGATAAGAATATAGTATTCGGCATCCGGTTCAAGTAATTTACCGGGCATTATTTGTATTTCGTTATAAACATTGAGTATTTTATCAGATATCACGTCAACTGATGCAAAAACAGAATTATCGGATTTACGGTATATTACAATGTTCCCTGTCGCAGGTAGTACCGTTT
Source organism: uncultured Bacteroides sp. (assembly GCA_964527875.1). GTDB lineage: Bacteria > Bacteroidota > Bacteroidia > Bacteroidales > SM23-62 > LJUQ01. The sequence goes on from CAZGOR010000389.1 coordinate 1,149, forward strand.
CATCCAATGCCAGGATAAGCTCTTCATTTTGCGGGACATATATTGCACGGTTTTTTGGCCGGATTTCATAAATAGAGGGTATAATGGTATCTGTCAGATATATTATTCCGCTCTGGTCGGAAAATGTCGTATCTCTGGCATCTGCAATTTTTATAATGGTTGAGTCCGGGCCTGCAAAAGTGGGTATCTGTAATTTAATCTTACCGTCTGCAGCATCGATCTTATGTGAGCCGGTTAAAGGGAACCAGACTTTTTCCATAAATCCATAGATGAAGAGAATCACACTATCGATGGCTGACGAAGTCCATACATATTCAATGCTGTCACCAACATAAAAGATATCACCGCCATTGGGATAGGACAGGGTTAGAGACGCTGGCAATTTCGTTGTCACTTCAATAAGAATTGTTGTATCCTGAACATTGGGTATTTCTTCATCATCTTCGGCAAGGAAGTAAATATCATAGCTTTTACCCGGACTCACCGTATCGATTGTTTTCCTGAAATCAGTAAAAGGTGTAAAAATTGTTATGGTTTCACCCAGTCTGACCGATGCCCGGGTTGGATCAGGATCACCATCGTTTTGCACCAGGCAATATATTGTACCAGTTTCATCAAGATTCATCACAATATCAAATTGTGTTTCGCAGATATTAATTGCCATTGGAAACCCGGGTGAGAATACTGGAGGAGTCGTATCACTATTTACGGAAAAGGTCGCAGTTATTGATATATTATCCAATCCAAATTCATCTCTTGAACCACTACCAGACACATCATCTCCTTCCCACTTTATATAATAATATTCTTTATTGTCAATATTAAGTGAAGTAAGGGATATATTTTTAAGTATTTCTATCCAGGTCAAACTAACATCAGCAGTTTCAGGAGAGGTGTAATTCAGAGTCTTTTCATTGGTATATACAATATTGTCTGCAGAATGTGAAAAGCAAAAGCTGTTTGCCCTCCCCTGATCGTTATGAATAAATATGGAATAAGTTACATCCAGCCGGATGATTTCTTTCCCGGAATTATTTTGAATCCTCAGGATAATACTCCCTGGTGTCCAGTCGGATCCACAGGGTTGAAAACCTAAAGCAATATTTCCTGAACCTGTATCAAAAGCATATATTCCCCCGGTAGTTACTCCACCGTTGCTGCTTCCACGAGCAACATCTCCTGTAGTTCCTGAATCCCCGAAATACAGGGTGTCATCATCAGAAAATCCTGTAATCACCCATGTGTCTGAATCAAGCTGACCGCTAACAGGATCCGGAGCAAAACCGGTACCGTTGAAATCAATAAAATCGATCGTGACTGTTTTACTGTCAGTGATAAGAAGCTGGCTTAAAGCACTTGGCCATACCATAAATACTTGTAAAAGAGTGATTAATAAACTGAACTTTTTCATGATTAAATGAATTAATGGTTAATTTTTCTTTTTTTTCCGGCAGTTTGACTATATCAGGGACAGATACAACTATCATTATGATCTGATCCTCATTTAAGCCAATATCACCTCTGTCTTTTTATGTAAAAAACTACAGGTTATCGGTTAGTTGTTGATAATTTTTTTCTTTTCTACAGAAAAGATATTGTACGTCAGATTATTTATTGTAGATATTCACAGATATTAACGCAGATTTTTGCGGATTTTTCATTATCAGTGCATTAATTTCTGCGGGAATCTGTGAAATAATTTGCGTTAATCTGCGAGAAAAAAAAATTATTAATTCAAGAAACTAAAATTTGGTTGTGATATATCTCCTTATTGAGAGTTAGAATTTATCAGTCAATATTCAGTAAGCAGGAGCTGAATTTATTTACCTTTGATGTTTAATTAATTCATTTATTAAAATATATCTTAATGCTGGAAACAATATTTGGTCACAGGTCTATAAGGAGATATAAAGACAAGGTCATACCCCCGGAGGTGCTGGATAAAATCCTGGAAGCGGGTAGCCGTGCATCAACTACAGGAAATATGCAGGTGTATTCAATTATTGTAACCAAAGACATGGACTTGCGCAAACAGCTCTGGGAAGCCCATTTCAAGCAGGATATGGTTCTCCAGGCTCCGGTACATCTTACATTCTGTGCCGATTTCAGAAGGTTTACGAAATGGTGTGAGCAAAGAAAAGCAGATCCAGGATATGATAATTTCCTTTCGTTTTTTACTGCAGCTATTGATGCATTGCTTGCATCACAGAATGTGGTCCTTGCAGCAGAAGCATATGGACTGGGAATCTGTTACCTTGGCACCGCCACATACATGGCAGACAGAATCGTTGAAATACTGGACCTGCCTGCTTATGTGGTCCCTGTTGCCTGTCTGGTTGCAGGCTATCCCGATGAAGACCCACCGCTCACCGACCGCCTCCCGATGGATGCAATAATTCACCAGGGAAAATACCGGGATTTTAAATCTGAAGATATTGACAGAATCTATAAAGAAAGGGAAGAAAGTGGTGAGATCCGGGAACTGCTTGAGATCAATAAAAAAGAGACACTTGCTCAGATATTTACTGATAACAGGTATACAAAGAAAGATAATCTGCACTTCTCAAAACAGTTTCTGAAGACGATTGCACAGCAGGGATTTATTTAATACTCATCCGATGACTTCAAGTCATCGGATGAGTGATCTTAATGTAATATTTTTATCCAGAATACGTTACCACTCAAATCAACATAAAAGTCTTACAAACAAGCTGTGCAAAGAATATTCAAGGGATTACTCTTC
>CAZGOR010000390.1:0-3884 GCA_964527875.1 uncultured Bacteroides sp.
GACTTCTGACTCAAGATCACTTAATATTTTCATCGCCTCATCCCTTGATTTCCCGCAGACCAGCTCCTCGGCCTGGAAATCCCTGCATACCTTTGGCCTCCGGTCATAAATTGCACAGCGGTAGTCATCTGTGAGGTGAATACACCGGACACCGGCCGGTTTGCCATCAGGCATGCCGGGAATGGGCGAGGATATGGAGGGAGCGATGCAGCAAGCACCACAGTTGGGTCGACACTTCATGAAGAAATTTTGAAATTATAAGTTTAAATTTTTAAAATTGATAATCAGATATATACTAATCCTTATGATAAATTGAAGTGCATAGGTAATAATCTTCATCACATTTTTCAAATTATTTTAACAAAATCGTATATTGATCTATTATTTTTGAAATAAAACCAGGATAATTTATGTCATTTTATATAAACAATAGAGGACACCGAGTATTCACAGAGTACACAGAGATTTAAAATCTGTTATTTATCCCTCCGTGAACTCTGTTTGTTCTCTGTGTCCTCTGTGGTTAAAATTAATATTTAATAATCTACATAAACTTAAAAGATCTCAATCATGAAAAAGTATTCTTTCTTGTTTTTTCTTTTCCTCATAGCCTGTCAGCAGCCCAAACAAAAAACAACCGACCGGGAATGGATCCAGTTGTTCAACGGCAGTGATCTGACGGGATGGGATATTAAAATATCCGGTTATGAGCTGAACAACAATTATAACAATACTTTCAGGGTGGAAGATAGTCTGCTGAAGGTTTGTTATGATGAATATACCGGATTTAACGGTGAATATGGCCACCTGTTTTACAAGGACAAATTTTCTCACTACATCCTGAGGGTTGAATACCGTTTTGTGGGCGAACAGGTTCCCGGAGGCGAAGGATGGGCATTTAAGAACAGCGGTGCCATGCTTCATGCCCAATCGGCGGGAAGCATGGGACTGGACCAGGATTTCCCTGTTTGTATTGAGGCCCAGTTTCTGGGTGGCTCCGGAGAAGGAGAACGGCCTACTGTAAACCTGTGCACACCCGGAACCAATGTATATATCTGTGATACACTCGTCACACAACATTGCATCAATTCAACCTCTGAAACGTATCATGGTGAGGAATGGGTGACAGTTGAACTGCATGTCTTCGGGGATTCCATTATACACCATATTATAGAAGGGGATACGGTGCTTACCTATACAAAACCCCATATCGGCGGGGGAAATATGCCTGAGGATTATCCGATTCCCGAAGGTACTCCTGTGAAGGAAGGGTACATTGCCCTGCAGGCAGAAAGCCATCCGGTTGAATTCAGGAAGGTTGAACTGCTGGATCTTGAGGAGAAGTAAAAAAGAATTAACAGGTCACAGAGGACCACAGAGATTATAGAGAGCCACAAAGGGAATGACTCTGTGCAACTCCCTTTCCTCTGTGGTTCTCCGTGACCTGTTTTAAAATCCGAAAAACGAAATAGCGAAAACCGAAAACCACAGTGAAATATGCTCCTTCCCTATGAAATACTTTCGTGCCTCAAATTTCACAGGGCAAGCGTTGCATTTCACGTGGTAAACCGAGAACCAAGAACTTACTCCTTCTTCCCTTCGGGCAACGTAAACCCAAAAACACTTCCCTTGTTCAGTTCGCTCTCAACGATCATCGTGCCGCCGTTTTTAGTGACAAATTCCTTGCAGAGGATCAGACCAAGGCCTGTACCTTTTTCACCTGCTGTTCCGGTTGTCTTGAATTTGATGTCGATCCTGAAAAGTTTATCAAGGTTTTCTTCCGGAATTCCTGTTCCCTCGTCTTTGATACGAACCTGCAGAGTTGAGTTATCCTTTTTCACGTCAATATCAATTGTTCCGTCACTTGATGTGAATTTGACAGCATTATTCAACAGGTTACGGATAACCATATTGATCATATCCCGGTCACCATAGGCATAAATCTCTTCAGGGGACCGGGAGGTAAGTTTAATGCCTTTCTTTTCTGCCGGAATCCTGTGAAGGTTGAGGTTGATCTCTATAAGTTTCGAAAGGTTAAAATTAACAGGTTCAAATTTCAGGCGACCAGTCTGGGACCTTGACCAGGTAAGAAGATTTTCAAGAAGATCATGAATTTGCCGGACTGATTCATGGATTTTATGTATACCGGATAGTTTTTCGTCCTCAACGGGCTTCATATCAATTTCCAGCATCGACTCACTGATCGAAAGCAGACTGGTAAGAGGATTCTTCAGATCATGTGAGATAATCGAGAAGAATTTGTCTTTGGTGGCGTTTATTTCTTTCTGGTTTTTTTCAGATTCAGCAAGTTTTCTGTTTATTCTGTTGATTCTCTCATTCTGTATTCTGAGGATTTTATTCGTCCGGACTTTTACCAGGTACCTGTATATAAAAAATACCAGTATTACTGCAATGATGATCTCAATAATAATAAACCACCATGATTCCCAGAAGGGGGGTGTAATGGTTATTTTCAGCTCAGTGACCTGGTTACTCCAGATGCCGTCGGGATTCATGGCTTTTACCCTGAAATGATATGTCCCGGATCTCATGTTGGCATAGGACACATAATTTCTTTCTCCTGAAAAATTCCATTCATCATCAAGATTTTCCATCTGGTATGCATATGTGGCTTTTTCAGGGATGGGATAATTGAGGGCTGAAAATTCAATTGACAAAAACCGGTGATTATAATCCAGAACAATTTCCCTGAGAAATGAGATATTTTCAGTCAGGAAAAAATTGTCATCTTTTTCTATGATCATATTTGCCGGGTGTTGAATGTCGGAAGGAGGCAGGATAGACACCTCTTTTCCCAGGATCTCAAGTTTGGTGATGACAATTTCCGGAACATGTTCCACCGGCAATACTTTGTCAGGCTCAATGATATTCAAACCGTAGACTCCTCCGAAATACAATTTGCCACTGTACCCTTTATGATAGGCACCACCGTTGAATTCGTTACTCTGTAATCCATCATTAACATCAAAATTTTTTGTTGAAAAATCGGTAAGGCTGAACCTTGAGATTCCCATATTTGTGCTCAACCAGATATTATTCTGATCATCCGGAAGAACACCATAGATCACTTCATTGGGCAATCCCTCGTTTGTGCCGAATCGCCTGAACACACCTGTTTCGGGATCGAAACGGTCCAGACCATTATTAGTGCCGATCCAAAAAATACTATCAGTATCTTCATAAATTGTAAAGACCACATTATCTGAGATGCTTTCAGGATTACCCGGATCATACAGGTAATATTTACATGTTTCATGATCGATATCCATCCTGTTTAAGCCGCCTCCATATGTGCCAAACCAAAGAAAACCCTTTTCATCCTGTATGATGGTAGAATAGATAAAGTTATTGGAAATGCTTTCCGGATCATCATCTGAATGAAGATAGCGTTTGAAAGTTTGTTTTTCAGGATTAAATCTATTCAGTCCATCCCTGGTCCCGATCCACAGCATACCGTTATTGTCCTCATAAATGGCGCGTACCGAATTGTTTGAAATAGTTGTCGGATCTTTCGGATCAGACTTGAAATGGATAAATCTTTCATTTCTCTTGTCAAATTTATCGAGGCCTCCTCCGTCTGTACCTATCCAGATATTACCATTGCTGTCCTCAAAAATCCTCCTGACAGAGGAATTGGATAATGAATGAGGATCGGAATTATTGTGATCATAAAAGGTGAAGGTGTTGCTTTGGGGAGAGTATAAATTCAGACCTCTGTCATTCGTTCCAATCCATAGGTCACCGTTACGGCTTTCAAATATAGACCAGACAAAATTGCTTGAAAGACTGTTTGGATCGAGCGGATCATGGCGGACAAGTCCGAACCTGTTAGCCCGGGGATCATAAATACTGATCCCTGCACC
>CAZGOR010000391.1:0-3863 GCA_964527875.1 uncultured Bacteroides sp.
TGCGGACTCTGTGAAAACTCTGTGGACTCTGTGGTTTATACTACTTTTTAGACAATCTCGTGAGCATCATCTTTCTTATTATTCATATCTCAATGACTCTGCCGGATTTTTCATAGCTGCGGAAATTGCCTGAGAACTAACCGTGATCATGGCAATGACAATGGCTATGATAAAGGAAAGGGCAAAAGGCAATATGGTCAGGTCGATCCGGTAAGCAAATCCGTTCAACCAGTTTCGTGTAAAATACCATCCAAGTGGCCATGCAATAATTGTTGCTATTGCCAGAAGGATCAGTGTTTCCCTACTGATTAACAGAATAATTCCGGGGATGTTAGCTCCCACGACTTTCCGTATACCAATTTCTTTGGTGCGTTGCTCTGTTGTAAAGGCAGCAAGGCCCAGTAAACCAAGGGATGCAATAACAACGGCCAGAATGGAAAATATTACAAAAATAGTCCGGGTACGTTGTTCCTCTGCATACCTGGCAGCAAAATCTTCATCCATAAAAAAATACTCAAACGGCTGATCATTAGTATATTCCTTCCAGATATTTTCTATCTCACGAACGACCTTATTCACATTTGCCGGGTCAAATCTGACAGATAGATAAGGGATCCAATTCCAATCTGCAGGTCTCAGGACAAAGATATATGGCCGGATAGTTGAACGCATGGATTCAAAATGAAAATCCTCAACCACACCGATTACCTGGAGAAACTCCATGCCTTCATCACCTGGCCTGATAAACCGGTTACTCAGGGGATCTTCAAGATTAAAGTCTCTCACAGCAGTATGGTTTATAACTGCAGCAGTACTATCAGATGCAATTTCCGGTGAATGAAACCTTCCTGTAATGAGTTCAAGCCCATATGTTTCCAGAAAACCGAAATCACACCAGTTCACCTGTAAAAGATATGTTTGGTCAACGGGTCTGCCTTCCAACGCATGGGCATTGAAATTATTTGGGTATCCCGGCACCGAAGTGGATGACGCGGAAAATATAACGCCCGGGATTCTGGAAATTTCCTGTTTGAATGATTCCACATGATTTCTTCCTACTTCTCCAAACCGCTGGATTACCAGGATTTGATCTTTGTCAAAACCAAGATCCTTATTTAGCATATAATTCAATTGCTGATAGATAACTATGGTTCCAATGATAATAAAAACAGATATGCCAAACTGGACAACCACAAGCATGCTTCTGAGAAAACCGCTTTTTGTTCCGGCTTCCAGTTTACCTGACAATACAGCGACAGGTTTGAAGGATGCCAGGAAAAACGCGGGGTAACTGCCTGACATGAATCCGATAACAATGCAAAGAAGCAACAAGCCAGGTATGACATACCATTTACCAAAATAATCGATGTGGAGATCCAAGTTAATAAGATTATTAAAATACGGCAACAGGACTACGACTATCAGTATCCCAATGATCATTGCAAGGAAAGTGAACAAGAAAGATTCCAGCAGGAATTGCCGGATTAGAAGTTTCTTTCCCGAACCAACTACCTTCCTCATGCCAACCTCTCTCGACCTGCCTGCTGATCTGGCAGTGGCAAGGTTCATAAAGTTAATACAGGCAATAATGAGAATAAAAACCGCAATAATTGAAAATATATAAATATATCTTTTATCATTTGATGGTTTGAAGGGTTGTTCAATATCAGTATTCAGGTGAATATCGGTTAAGGGTTGCAGATACAGGCCATAACTGTTACCAGCTGCTTCCCATTCTTCAAATGGTATCCCGATATATTGCTGTATTTCAGGGCCAACATATTTTCTGACAATCCCGGGTATTTTTGACTCCAAAGCGTTTGGATCAGCATCCTGAGAAAGCAGAATATATGTACATACATTATTGCTTGTCCACTCAGTCCTGTTAGCTTTGTCAAGGCTTGTATATGAACCGACAAAATCGAAATTAATATGACTGTTCCCCGGAATATTTTGAAAAACACCTGTTACACGATAATGCGTGGTATCTGAAAAAATCTTTAAAACTTTATCAACCGGGTCTTCATCACCAAAATATTTATTTGCCATTTCTTCAGAAATAACAATCGTCCTTGGTTCATTCAACACATTTGAAGCATCCCCCTGAAGCAACTTGAACGAGAATATGTTAAAAAATGTCGAATCGGCCCACAGAAAATCATCTTCAAGAAATGTCTTTTCTTCATATCGGATAAACATGTTATCCCATTTCTCAACCCTCGTGGCATCAATCACCTCTGGGAATTCATCCACAAAAGCAGCGGCCGTTGGTACGGCTGTCCAGGCACTTTGTAATTCCTGGGTACCGATTTTTCCTTTAAGGTAAAGCCGTAAAATCCTGTCTGATTTCTCATGAAATTTATCATAGCTTATTTCATACAGAATAAATGCCGTAATCAGAATACTGCAGGTAATACCAACGGCCAGCCCACCAATATTAATCAGTGCATATAATTTTTGGCGGATAATATTGCGAAAGGCAACTTTAAAGAAGTTCTTCAGCATGGGATAATAATATATGAGGATTTAGTTATTAGACGAATAATTAATCTATGTGTTACATATATTGATATTTTTTAACATACGGAGTTAACATTATTATATTACCTCTTTTTTGTTTTGAAGGCTGTATCATCATTAAAATAATAATTTTTAAACCACTTTTCGGAGCAGTCTCATTATTCATATTGCAGAGCCCGGACCGGGCTGGCTTTAGCGGATTTAAGCGACTGAAAACTGACTGTTATGAATGCTACAAAGACAGCCAGGAGAGCGGCTATGAAAAAGAACCAGAGCTCTATATTGATATGATATGCGAATCTTCCCAGCCACATTTTCATTACAAAATATGAAAGAGGAAATGCAATCAGGATAGCCCAGAACACCCACCAGATGAAGTTTGAAACAAGCATTACCATGATTCTCTGAACAGATGCTCCCATGGCTTTCCTGATCCCGATCTCCCTGGTCCTGAGTTCGGCTGTATGAGCTGCCAGCCCGAATAATCCAAGGGAAGCAATGAATATTGCCAGGATTGAAAACACCCAAAAAATCCCTGCTGTTCTTTCCTCTTCCCTATACATTATATCCAGGTCCTTATCCAGGAAATAATAATCGAATGGTTCATTCCCGGTGATTTTTCTCCAGACTTTTTCAATATATTCCATTGTGCCGGGGATATCTTTACCACTCAGTCGCACAGCTAGGTTCTGGACATGGATGTCCGGATCAAGAATTAAAAGCGCCATGGGTTTTATTTCCTTATGAAGGGATTCAAAGTTACAATCTTTTACAACACCAATAATCATATATCGGGCTTCCTTATCCCATGTGCCAACCGGGGTGATTTCAGTTCCGACAGGTTTTTTCAAATTCAATTCCCTGGCGGCTGATTCATTGATCACAATCTGGTGTTCCCGGGGAAGATTGTTTTCATTAAAGTCTGCACCCTCAATAAGGTGCATTTGCATTGTTTCCACAAAATCAGCATCAGCTGTCACATAGGTAAGATACTGGACTTTTTTCTCATTTTCTTCACCAACCCAGAATGGTATTTGTTCCTGATCTTCACCTGGTAATGTATATGATACGGAGGCATTGATAATACCGGGATGTTCTTTCAGTAATTCCTTAAATTTTTCTTTTTCATTCATTAATGCATAGGTACGCTGAAGAACCACCACGTTGCTTTTATTAAAGCCCAGGTTTTTTTTCTGGAGGTATTTTACCTGATTATAGATGATGAAGCTTGAGATGATCAGTGCGATTGACAGGGTGAACTGTGAAAGCACCAATATGCCACGGAAACGGGTGCTGCCAGAACCGCTGTATTTTGTACCTTTCATGATATTTACTACGCTGAA
>CAZGOR010000392.1:0-3861 GCA_964527875.1 uncultured Bacteroides sp.
GAAATCATTATTAAACGATTATTTACCTCCGGTATTGACGAAATCGTGATCAATATTCATCACATGGCTGATCAGGTTTTGGGTTTTCTTAAAATGAAAAATTATTATGATGGCAGGGTATTGATCTCGGATGAAAGGGATCGCTTGATGGATACTGGTGGCGGAGTTTTGAAAGCCAAAGATCTTTTGCATTCTGATGAACCGTTCCTTCTTCATAATGTTGATGTTTTAACAAACCTTGATATCAATCAGTTGATCCTGTCTCATAAATCTGAAAAAGCACTGATCACCATTGCTGTAAAAAAGAGATCCACATCCAGGTTACTTTTATTTGATGAAAGTAACATCCTTGCCGGATGGCATCATAACGAAACGGGAGAAATGCGAATTGTCAGAGACTATGAGGGAGAACTCTTCAATTATGGGAATAGCTGTGTATATATTTTTAATCCTGAATTCTTTGACCTGGTGGATATCAGAGAACCTGTATCATTGACAGATATTTATCTTGAGCTGGCAAAGAAGCATAAAATAAAAGCATTCATTCACAATGATGATTACTGGTATAACCTGGGATTATATGAATCTTTTAAGAAGGCTGAGGTTGAAATCCAGGAGAAATGTAAGAAGTAAAAAGGGAAAAATTACAGGCTACAGGGTAGCAAGGTCACAGGGAGTTGCAAGAGTCGTGATGCGAAAGTAATGCAGGTTACGATTGGTATTCGAATATCCCCAGCAGAAACAAGTCATCCCGACGAGCGAAGCGAGGAGGGAACTCGTTGTACCAATCAACCAACCGGGATTTGGATCATAGTAGATTATTCAAGCTGCTGGAGCAAAACCATTAACGGTTCATAACAGGCGACTTTATAAGATACTAGGAGATTCCTCAGTCGCTTCGCTCCTTCGGAATGACTTGATCCTAAAGATACATGCAACTGATAAAACGACAACTGAAGCACAACGGAATTTACAATTTGACAGTTTAACAATTTAACACTTAAATATTTGAACAAGCTTACGAATTAATAATATATCATAATCGAACCGAATATTCATGGTTGTAAAGAAGGCCACCAAAGTTTTTGATATTTTCACTGATCCGTTTCAGCGTTTTTTTCGAACCGAATCATCCAGCGGGATAATATTGATTGTTGTAACAGTTATTGCTTTATTCTGGGCAAATTCCCCATGGTCGGGATTGTACGGGAAAGTGATTAATTATAAGCTTACTTTCCAGCTTGGGGAATTATTTATGATATCGAAGAGTCTGTTATTATGGGTTAATGACGGGCTTATGGCGATCTTCTTTTTTGTTGTGGGTCTTGAGATTAAGAGGGAGATCCTTACCGGTGAGCTTTCCGATATGAAGCAAGCTTCAATGCCGGTGATCGCTGCTATTGGAGGTATGGCCATTCCTGCTTTACTCTTTATCGGTTTAAATCATGGGAAACCCGGGATTGAAGGATGGGGCATTCCGATGGCGACAGATATTGCGTTTTCATTGGGTATCCTTAGCCTGCTGGGTAAAAGGGTGCCCCTGAATCTTAAAATTTTCCTTACTGCCTTTGCCATAGTGGATGATATCGGAGCGGTTATCATTATCGCCTTATTTTACACTTCCCAGATTTACTGGACAATGGTTTTAATATCAGCCGGGCTTTTTGCTTTACTCATTATTGCCAATTTATCCGGATTCCGCAACATTACTTTTTATATTATAACAGGATTTGTGATCTGGTATTTGTTTCTTAAATCCGGGATACACCCAACTATAGCAGGTGTTTTACTGGCATTTACCATTCCGGCGAACCGCAGGATCAGGATACCGTTATTTTTAAATCGCGTGCAGAAGAATTTGGATGAATTTTGTTCAACTGAATGTGAAGATGGAATTTTACTTACATCAAAGCAATTGGCTGCAATAGATAATGTGGAATATTATATTGAAAAGGTACAGAGTCCTCTTCAAAGACTGGAACATTCCCTGCATGGATTTGTAACGTTTTTTGTGATGCCTGTTTTTGCACTTGCAAATGCAGGTATAGTTTTTACAGGAGGGCATGACTTATCGGGTGTGGATGCTCTTACCATTGATATAGCTGTATCTCTCCTGATCGGTAAATTCCTGGGTGTATTTGGATTTTCTTACCTGTTTGCAAAGCTTGGCTTATTAAAATTACCCGGTAATTTGAAATGGGTACACATGATGGGAATTGCTCTGCTTGGTGGTGTGGGTTTTACCATGTCAATTTTCATCAGTACACTTGCCTTCAGTGATATCATTTTTTTGAATCATGCTAAAATGGGTATTCTGATGGGATCGTTCCTGGCCGGAATCGGTGGTTATTTTCTGCTCAGGGTAACATTGAAGAAAGTAAAAGATGATTCTAAGAACTGAATGACCCTCAAGTTCAGGTCGGATAAGACAAAAACTTCTATATTTGCGACTTTAATCAGGGAGAGATATGGCAGATCAACCGGAAAAGCGGGCAGAACAATATGGGGAACTATTCAGGAAGGCATCCGCTGAAGATATCCTGACTTATTTTCTGGCTCATTATAAAGGAAGAATAGTTCAGGGAAGCGGGATGGGTGCAGAAGACCAGGTGATTACCCGGATAATCTGTGATATTGATAAAACTTTCAGGATCTTTACATTGGATACAGGAAGATTATTCCAGGAAACTTATGACCTGATCCGGAAAACCAACGAACATTTTGGTATCAATATCGAAGTATATTTCCCGGATTATAAAAAGGTTGAGAAGATGGTAAAGGAAAAGGGCATCAATCTTTTTTACGAGAGTTTGGAGAACAGGCAATTATGTTGTCACATCAGAAAAAATGAACCACTGAAAAGAGCTTTGAAAGGAATGGATGTCTGGATCTGTGGGCTTCGTAAAGATCAGACAATTACACGTTTTAATAATAAAGCAGTTGAATGGGATAATCAGCATGATTTGATTAGGGTAAATCCACTGATCAACTGGACCGAAAAGCAGGTATGGGCTTATATCCGTGAGCATCAGATTCCTTATAATGTTCTGCACGATAAGGGATATCCATCAATTGGATGTCTGCCCTGTACCCGTGCCATAAAACCGGGAGAAGATCCGCGTGCCGGCAGATGGTGGTGGGAAAACACCGGCCCTAAAGAATGTGGTCTGCATTATAAGTAAATGTAAATATTGTTAAACTGTTAAATTGTTCGTGAAGCTAACATTTTGTAAACCGGAGGTGCAACAAAATGTTTTAGCCGAATCCCGACAAGTCGGGAATAGCGAAGCGTATTGGAGTTAAATTGTCAAAATGTTAATTCAGTTGTGCTTCAGTTGTTGTTTTATCAGTTGCATGTATCTTTAGGATCAAGTCATTCCAAAGGAGCGAAGTGACTGAGGAATCTCCCAGGATATGATAAAGTCGCCTGTTATGAACCGTTAATGGTTTTGCTCCAGCAGCTTGAATAATCTGCTATGATCCAAATCCCGGATGGTTGATTGGTTCAACGAGTTCCCTCCTCGCTTCACTTTCCAACTTCTTAAATGAGTGTCAATTCCAACATAAATGTTTTGTCCATGAAAATCAATTTTCGTACCTTGTGTTTGCATAAATCAAAGATTTTAAGTTAAATAATTTTGTTCGAATTAAATTTACTTATTTTCTGTTGACTTATGCTTTTTTACAAACATAAGGTATCGTCGGGATGACTTGTTTCTGCTGGGGATATTTGAATACAAATGGCAACCTGCATTACTTTTTGCATCACGACTCTTGCAACTCCCTGTGATCTTGCTACCCTGCAACCTGCAACCTGCAACCTGCAACCTGCAACCTGCAACCTGCAACCTGCAACCTGCA
>CAZGOR010000393.1:0-3846 GCA_964527875.1 uncultured Bacteroides sp.
AGGTTCCAGAACCACTGGGTGGGATGAAGGGGATCCTCTTCATTGCCGAAGATACCTCCCCCTGACAGCACAGAATAGTCGGCTGTCAGCTGCCACTGAAGGTAGTTCTGATATATTCATCCTGATCGTTTGGTTGAATTGTTCCAAATGAAATACCGGGTTGACCGGTAATTTGTATGGTACCATCAGCATAATCCCTGGCGGGAAGATCGATACAAAGAAAAACACCGGTAATGTTCGTGTCAGCACCGGATGTGAACTGTACATCGATTTGAGCCGTACCGGATCCGCTATCTTCAACCACCTCTGTGAAATCCATTTTCCCGAGTCTGGTGGAGATGATCTGTTTATTCCCCTCACGGGAATAACATGGCAACTGCCTTTCTTTGGCTGTTTGAGTAATTCCCGACCATCCCGGTCCCACAACACAAAGGCTGGTTTCGATTGCCATCAGCTGCCCGTCAACGCGGATACCCTTCATATTGCCCCAGGCGGTGACTTCAGGCTGGGCAGACAGACCATCTGAATACAAGACCAGAAGAAAAAGAACAAATATTGACAGTATGAACCGATACGCGGCATTCAGTATTATACATTTAACGGAATGCTTATCCCGTCTGTTATTCCGGGAGCATTTGCTGAGAGGATTTTTTGTGGTGTTCATGGTTTATTTTTTTAATCAGGGAATTTATTTAACGGCTTTAAAAACGTGCATTGATGGATTTTATATTTGGATCAGATAGATGCCGGACTGCAGAACATTCAGTTTAAAAATGTAAATCATCGGATTTAATGTTGAATCCCGGTTCCGTGATACCTGCAATAAACCGGGATATGGTCAAAATCCGGTAAGACCGCTTCACCTGTTTATATATGTAAGCGATTTTATTGATTTATTTTCAATATACAATATACAGCTGAATGATCTGAAGTATGATTGATTGTATCATAATAACTTCCCACATCAACCGGTGAGAAAAAATCTTTACTGATTAATACTCTGTCATCTCCCAACACATATCCCGTGTCAGCATCCATCATGCCCAGTTCCGCGAATTCTGCTTCCAGAAGAAGGATTGGGCGCTGATAATTAAAATCCGCTATCAGGATCATCGGATCATCAAGATTTTTAAGATACTGCTTTGTGTTTTCGATCCCTTCGTTAAGTTCGGTTAATGAAAATCCGTAATGTAGTGTGAGTCCGTGTAAGATCACTGAATTATTGATCATGATCTTTGCATCAAGCATACTTCTTTTATTTGATTCATCAATATATGATACCTCAACGTTATGAATTTCAAGGATCTGATATTTTGTTAATATAGCATTTCCCCACTCTCCCTGAGCCGGATAAATACCGACCGGATCATCATAACCGTGAGAGCCAAAAGCATAATTCATATTCAATCTCTTTGCTAATTCTTCTATCACATTCTTTGTTACTGTGTTGTAACGATTTCTCGGCACTTCCTGCAATGCGACTATATCAGGCTTAAATCGATTAATAATATTAACAATATTTTGGATTTGTTCACTGTCGGCCCCAATCTGACTGGAGTCCCAGGGATTTTGATAATCTTTGAATCCAAGCTGTATATTATAATTAAGACAGGTTATTACAGTATCATCATAAAAGTGGAAGTATATATTTTTAAAATATGATGTTCTGCCATCATCGTAATGAAGTTCTTTCGTGCAACCTTGCAGGAAAACCAGTATACATGCTATAATCGTAACTTTAAACCTCATAAAACCGATTGGTGATGATTGTTAAGTTATAAAATAATTATTTAATTTTTATCTTCGAATTTAAATTTCACAACTATGAAAACAAACTATTTATCTATTATTCTGATACTTCTGCTTTTTGGTTGCGGAGTGTCTTTTCATATTTTATTTGCCCAGCAAAATCTACGTATCAATGACCTGGATTATTTTGAGATGCAGGGATTGAACGTGATGGTGTTCAGTGATTATTATCCTGAAGGGCACCAGACCGGTGTAACCATTATCCAGCATGGCGTGCGCGTTGCTGCGAACGGAGACCTGCGGCTTGAGGCTTCGCCCGGGCAATGGTCACCTGTGCCTGCCATGGGTAAAAGGACAGTTGATAAAGAAACACAGACCATTACACAGCAGCTCTGGTATCCCGACTCCAGCAGGAACCACACCGGTTTCAACCCGATCGAATATCCTGATCTGACATTCACTTATTATGTGACGGTTACTGCGCTGAAGAAAAACAGTTATAAGATATCTGTGGACCTTGAAAAACCTCTTCCTGATGAATGGATCGATAAAGTTGGTTTTAATCTTGAACTGTTTCCGGGTGACCTGTTTGGCAGAGCTTATCTGATGGATGATCAGGCTGGTATTTTTCCTGTACAACCCAATGGTCCGGTAAAAGATTATGATGGAGAATATCTGGGTGTGCCCCTGGCAACCGGAAGGAAACTGATTATTGCCCAGAAACAGGAAAAACAACGCATTGAGATTGAAACAAAGACTGAATCGCTCGAACTATTAGACGGACGCTTCAATCATAATAACGGGTGGTATATCGTGCGAAGCGTTGTCCCTGCCGGAGCTACCAAAAGTGCAGTGGAATGGATTATCACGCCCAATGTTATTACCGGTTGGAAATATAAACCTGTCATACATATATCACAGGTCGGATATTATCCGGCACAGCCTAAAAGAGCAATCATCGAACTGGACAAAACGGATGATGAACGGAATGAAATCATACTCTCCCGTATTATTGCAAATGGTGAAAAAATTGTGAAAACAGGAATACCGGAATTTTGGGGATCTTTCCTACGATATAACTACCTGATCTTTGATTTTTCAGAGGTTGAGGATCCCGGCATGTATATCATTACATATGGGTCTTCTTCAACCCAGCCATTTAAAATCGGTGAAGATGTTTATGAACGTCATGTCTGGCAGCCTGTCCTGGATTATTACCTGCCCGTGCAGATGTGCCATATGCGCATCAATGACCACTATCGTGTATGGCATGGTGCCTGTCATCTCGATGATGCATTGATGGCCCCTCTGAATATCAATCATTTTGACGGATACAGACAGGGACCATCTACACTCACTGACTATAAACCGCTGGAAACGGTACCCGGCCTGAACAGGGGCGGATGGCATGATGCCGGGGATTATGATCTTAGGGTGGAATCACAGATCGGAACAGTCTGGATGCTTGCACTGATGATTGAAGAATTTGGACTGGATTATGATGCCACACTAATAGATCAGGAAAAGCACCTTGTGGAAATTCATGTGTCCGATGGTAAACCGGATGCCCTGCAGCAGATAGAACACGGATTGGCAAGCGTTATCGGGGGATATCGTTCGCTGGGAAGGCTCTACCGGGGCATTATTTGCCAGGATCTTCGCCAGTATGTGATGTTGGGTGATGGCTCTACAATGACGGATAATCTTTTATATGATGCATCCTTATTGCCGGACGAGAGAAAAAATGGCCATTCGGGTAAACAGGATGACAGGCTGGTGTTTACGGAAGAAAACCCGGGAAGGGAATTGTATGTTGCTGCAGGACTGGCTGCAGCATCCAGGGTGTTGAAGGAAAGCAACCCGGAACTGTTAGCGGAAACATTGAATACCGCGAAGGCTTTATATGAGGGTGCTGCCTCCGCCGTGAATGGATCCAGCCAGCAGGTAGTTGCCCTTTGTGAATTGCTGATTTCAACCGGGGATGATCGTTACAGAAATACCCTGATCTCCCTGAAGGACCTTATTATCCGTCAGATACACCGCTGTGGTTGGGCTCTTGGTCGCGTTTTGGATCAGATCGATGATCCGGAATTTCAA
>CAZGOR010000394.1:0-3836 GCA_964527875.1 uncultured Bacteroides sp.
GACTCTGTGAAAACTCTGTGAACTCTGTGGTTTATATTGCTTTTTAGACAGCCTCGTGAGTGATTTTCAGAATTTTTCAACCTCCCCACTACTATTCAAAAATGTATTTGATACCTTCCGGTAACGAAGGATAAAAAAATCATACCTTAGCAACAATTAAAAAGCCGGTAGCAAACCAAACGATGAAAGAGAAATCAACCATTAAGCTTGGAGATATACAGAAAACTTTGATCCTTCCATTATGGGGCAGGGCATTCGAAACGCAGAAAAGCAAGCCTCTACTGATTGACAGGAAAGCTGTTGAGATCATCGGGAAAATAGATTATGATTTTGGTGCTATCGCAAAAGAAATGAGTGAAATAAGCCAGTTAGGCTGGGTTGCACGAAGTGTATTGATTGACAGGATCACCAACAGTTTTATAGAAAAATACCCTGAAGCAACTGTTGTAAATATAGGTTGCGGATTGGATACAACGTTCGAACGAATCGATAATGGGATGATCCGTTGGTATGATCTGGACATGCCGGATACAATTCAATTGCGAAAAAAATTTATTCAGGAAAGTGAAAGAAGAAAATACATTCAAAGTTCATTCCTTGACCCGCAATGGCTTAAAGATCTGATTGTAAAGGATAATATTTTATTTATTGCAGCCGGCGTGTTTTACTATTTTGAAGAAAGGCAAATAAAGGACTTTTTCAATACGATTACAGGTATTTTTCCCGGGAGCGAGATCGTGTTTGATGCCACTTCCCCAATCGGTGTTAAAATGGCGAATAAGATGGTCATTAAGAAAAGCGGAATGGATGAAAGATCCTACCTTATATGGGGAATTAAAAATGCAAAAGATATTCAATCCTGGAATAGCCGGATAGATATCCTGGGTGAGGAACTGTTTTTCAAAAAGATTAAAAAAGGATTAAAAACCGGGACAAGGATGAAGCTTACATTTTCAGATATGTTGAAAATTCAGTACCTGATACATTTAAAAATCAGGGAAGAATAAATTCCAATACATATGATATAAATACTCATCCGATGACTTGAAGTCGTCGGATGAGTATTATCAGTAAATAATTCTTATTTTCATAACCAGTTTTTAATTAAGTATATAAAGGAGGTAATTTATGGCATTTAAAGCATTATTTATAGCACATGCACCCGATGCAGATCATGAAAAGCACAAAAGTGTTATTGATACGGGAAAGTACAGGCTTTTTACATCTGTTGTGAAAACTCAGGACGAAGCAATAAAAGTTTCCAAAAGTATTTATGAAAAGGAGAAGATAGATGCCATTTTGCTTTGTCCGGGATTTACACATCATGATGTATCGGAGATATTTCAGGCACTGGAAGGTAAAGTATCTGTCAGCGTAGCCAGAGGTGATGGCCCGAGCAGTAAAATTTCCCAGGCTGTGATACAAAGAGAATGGTTCGATAAGTAAATAGCAGCCAGTATGCATGAAATGCCCGCGAGCAATCCTGTCGTGTCATTTCCGGGAATATTTGAAAATGCCCATGAACCTTCAGACCAGATCATTTTGGGCTGAAGCTCAAAGAGCCTCCGGCTATGCCCGAAATACAGCAAATGAACCAGCCCGTGCAGCATGATAAATATGCTAACAATGAATCTGAACATGGTATTACTCTTTTTAATTTACTAAATTGCAGTGACGAAAGATAATATATTTATACACAGCTGAACCGAAAGAAATAATTATGTCTTTGACGAATAAAATAACTATTGTAACATTTTTAACTTTAAGTTCGATAATGACCAGCGCTCAGACTAAAATAATTGCTCATCGCGGTTTTTCAGGAATCGCACCTGAAAATACTCTTATTTCTTTTCAAAAGGCAATTGAATGCGGGGCCGATTATTTCGAATTGGATGTTCATAAAACAAAAGATGATTCAATTGTTGTTATTCACGATGCATCTGTAGACAGAACCAGTTCCAATGATATGAAAGGCGAAATTGCCAAAATGACTTATAGTGAATTAACTGCAGTTCGGGTTGGATACAGTGAGGAATTCGGCGATAAATACAAGAATGAGAAAATTCCCACTTTAAGGGAAGCCCTTGAACTGGCTAAAGGTAAAATAAAAGTTTGTATTGAAATAAAGGTTTATGATGTGGAGAAAGAGGTGTTGAAAATTGTAAACGACCTTGAAGTAAATGATGATGTTATCATATTTTCTTTTTATTACCCTGTTTTAGCCGGGATCAGAGAGCTGGATAAGAACATTTCCACGCTTTATCTGATAAATACTGCGGATAATGCGATCATTAATGATGCAAAGGCTATTGAGTCAAATGCAATCGGAGTAGGTAGCGGAACGGATATTACAAAAGAGTTTCTCGATATTGCTCATAATTCCGGAATGAAAGTGTGGAAATGGACCGTAAATGATGAGGATGAAATGCAGCGATTAATTGATATAGGAGTTGATGGATTAATCACCGATTTTCCGGATAAAGCCTTAGAAAAACTGGCACGATACCTTGCTGGTACAAACGTTCAAAAAAGATAGTCCGGAGAAAATCATCCTGAAAATGAAATACCCTGCTGCGAAAGGAGGGTATGAATCGGTTCTTGAGGTGATATTAACAAGAAAATAACAGGTTGGAATGAGTGAATAAATAATTCGAAACAAAGAACATTTTTACAAAAGTTGTATCGCTTATTGACAACCGTAATTTTATCATTCGTTAATTTTTATCCAGTAAGAACCACCATGTTTTTCAACATTTTCTAAATTTTTGTGTTTCCAAATCGGTGAGATTAATTCAGATAATTCCTTGTCTTCGTAAATGAAATAATTCGGTAAAAGTGTTTCATACTTTTTAGGATTTGCAAGCAAATACATAGCTAAACCATATTGTTCAGAGTAGAACCTATCGCACATGAATTGTGGATAATCATATGGTAAATAAACATCATGAATATGAACAATCACACCTTTTTTTAATTTTGGTAATATCTCAAGGTAAAATACCATAGAATCAGAATTGGGTAAAATCCTGTGTGAATTATCAACAAATAAAATATCATTTTCGTTTAACTTATCAAGGGTATTTAGGTCAATGTCTTCAAAAGGTTTTCTAATGATTCTATTTACTAAATTATCAATCTCAGTTCGTGGTTTCGGATCAATTGAAATGATTTCAGTATTCAGATTTTGTTCAGTTTTAGCTTTATATACAACTTTTGTGGAGTAACCGGAACCAATCTCGATATATTTTGAGGGTTTGTATTCAGTTAATATGGTATAAATTCCAATAATGTCTAATCCCGGTAAAAAACCATTATTCCATGTAGGCTTTATTGAATCTGTTTCATATTTTGAATCCTTAATTTCCCAAATAGATTCTTTGTAATTCAGTGATTTTAATAATAGATCCTTGTAATTATCACGATAGGAATTAATTATAGTATACAAATCAGCATGTGGTGGATTCCCATGTCCATATCTCGGTTTGAAATCAACTTTATAATCCAGGAACAAGTTCTGATACTTTGGGTTTAGAAATCTGTAAATCTGTTGTATCATATTAAATTTATTATTGATTTTCTATTATTGCTGCAAACAATTTGGTGTATGAATGATTACATAAAGCATTGGTTGAATAAAATTACTCCTCCAAAATAAAAGAATATTTTCATTTCAACTTCTATATTTGATCTTAGTATTGCTTAATTCTTTTCCCATCCTGTTTTTTTCTTATTACCCAAGCCTTGATGGACCGGCTCATCAATATAATGTTAATTTGCTCAGAGAGATTGTACTATTTGATAATGAAAGCATTAAACAATTCTTTTCAATTAATCCG
>CAZGOR010000395.1:0-3817 GCA_964527875.1 uncultured Bacteroides sp.
ATAGATGCACATGAACATCAACACTGGCCGGAAGAGTTTGGTGATCATCAGTTCACTTTTTATAACCTGTTGGCAGTTAGTTATTTGTCAGCTGATGTCTGTTCGGCTGGTGCGGAAGGATTTGACTGGGATACTATGGATACACTGAGCCTGGATACATTGTGGGCAATATATGGCGAAGCGCTCGATTATACACGGGGAACCAGTTATTACAGTCAGTTCGTGAAAGGCTTCCGGAAGTTATATGGTTTCAGTGATCTTTATTTTACCAGGGAGAACCTTGCAACACTTTCCGCTCAAATAGAAGAGAACTATAAAGATTACAGGACCTGGTTTGATGAGGCTTTTCATAAAGCCGGTTTTGAGCTGATGTTTATTGATCAATTCTGGAAACCGTTTAATACTGAACTGGATGACAATTATTTTGCACTCGTGTTTCATATTAATCCCTTGGTTTCCTCATCAAGCCGGAAACCTGAAAAAGGAGCTGAGCTGCTATCCATTTATAGAGAAGCAGACAATGAAGGATATGAGATCAGCAATCTTGATGATTACCTGGCATTTTGTGACCATCTCTTTAAAAAAAATATTGAAAACAATGCTGTTTGTCTGAAGAATTCACAGGCATATTCAAGAACGCTTTTTTATGAAAATGTGCCATATGAAGAAGCCCGCGCTTTATATGATAAACCTTCATCCCGGCTTACTCCCGCAGAAGCAAAAAAAATTGAAGATTTTATGTTTCACTGGATCATTAAAAAATCAATAGATTATGACCTTCCCATCCAGATCCATACCGGCTATCTGGCAGGTAACGGAAATGTACTGGACAATGGAAAACCGGTTAAACTGAACAACCTTTTCCTTCAGTACCCGGAAGCAGAGTTCGTGTTGTTCCATGGAGGTTATCCCTGGACCGGCGAATATACAGCATTTGGCAAGATGTTCAGGAATGTATACCTCGACATTGTCTGGTTACCACAAATATCACGTGAGGAAGCTGTGCATGCCCTTGATGAGATGTTTGACTGTGTACCATATAACAAATTTTTCTGGGGAGGTGACTGCGGATTGATTGAAGAGTCAACTGGCTCGTTGGAATACGGGAAAGATGTGGTAGCAGAAGTTTTATCGAAAAGGGTTCAAAGAGGGCTGCTCACAGAGGAGGTATCTTTTGATATCGTCGATAAAATATTCCGGGAAAATGCAATAAAGGTGTTCAAGTTGGAAGAGGGGCTGGGGAGGGGAGATTAATGCATTCGGGATCTTCAACAGGGTTCATGGTTTTGAAGGTTTGGGGGATGACAATAGCTGCTGCACAGGAAATTGTATCCATGCCTGGAAATATCTCCAAACCATGGCTTCCCTTTTACCAGCATTTGAGAGAGCTGTTCGTGAAGTTTCTTACCTGCACGATACTTATGAGAATGGTTACCAGTGTTTCATGAAAACCTTTCCAACTGGTGATTGCTGGTTTTAAAATGTGTATGCCCTTTTATATGTTTTTAAATACTGAAAAAAGTTTTCTTGAATCTGCGAGAAGCCTCACTGTACTCTTGCAAATGATACATTAACCTCCTTTACCTGGAAGTTTGGTGTTGGCGGGTCTCCGATCATTTCTCCCAGTTCAGCAGATGTGGTCAGGGGTAATGGGAAATTCTCAACAGTACCTGCAATCGTTGTTTCGGTAATACTCACATTAACGATATCCACTGACAGAGTGCGGGGATTGCTGATGTTTAAAGTGAATGTAGTCCGGTCGGGGCTGATAATCCAGGTACCCATTTTTGATTCATTGGTCTCATTCAGACAAACATAATAACTGTCGCCATTTTCCCTGAATTCAATGGCAGCATTTGTTGAATCGTCACAGGGTGCAGCACCGATTAATCCTTCTGCAACAAAGCTGGAAGCATCATCACCGGAATTAAAAGTTACAGTAACATCCTGGATTTTGATGTTCACTGTTTCGCCAAAGGTTGCTCCGGAAAAAACGTAGGTTCCAACCAGCGGATCCGGCTCATCATTGTCATTTTTGTCACATGATATAATGAGAAAAGGAATTACCAGTATGGCAAGAAAAAACAATTTTTCAGGCTTAATTAATGTTTTTGGTTTCATTTTGAGGTGAATTAAAATTTTAATACCAATAAATAAATATAAAAATTTTCATTAAAAGTTAAACAATTCCTGTTCTTTTTAAATATTAATATAAAATCCTTATTTTTCATTTTTAAAAGATATTGAATGGGTATGAAATCCAAATCCTGTCAGTTATTCATAATGGTAATTATCATGAATATTGCTGTTTCATGGTCTGCAGGGCAGGTTTCAACGGTGACAGGGAAGGTTACTGCCCTGGAAACCGGTGAGCCTTTGGTTGGCGTCAATGTAACCATTAAGGATCAATTGGCGGGTACTATTACTGATTTGGATGGGTATTTCGAACTCAGGACTCAGGTCCCGCTTCCTTTTCACATTATTATATCTATTCTGGGATACCAGAGTAAGGAGTTTGAGATCACAAAGGATCAGACCGAACTGGATGTACAGCTTGAAGAACAGGTTTACCTGGGCCAGGAAGTTATCGTTTCTGCATCAAGGATTTCAGAAAACATCATGAGATCACCGGTGAGTGTTGAAAAAATGAACGGGCTGGAGATACGGCAATCATCAACTGCAAATTTTTATAATGGTTTATATACCCTGAAGGGAGTTGATATGAGTGTCCATAGCCTGACATTCCGGTTGCCGAATACACGTGGTTTTACAGGAGAGACAAATTACAGGATGAACCAGATTATCGATGGGGTAGAAAACATACCTCCGGGACTCAGTTTCAGTGCCGGTAATATATTTGGCCTGTCTGAGCTGGATGTGAAAAGCGTTGAGCTCCTTGTGGGAGCATCCTCTGCCCTTTATGGTCCGGGAGGTATGAACGGAACACTGATCATGATAAGCAAAGACCCTTACGATTATCAGGGCTTCAGCTTTTCCTCCCAGGCAGGAATCATGAATATTAATGGTAAGCATGGTTCCGGAGCGACACCGATGGGCGATTTTAATTTAAGATATGCAAAAGCTTTTAACAATAAGCTGGCTTTTAAGATCAAAGCCGGCTATCTGAGGGCTACCGACTGGTATGCTTATGATCTCCGCGACCGGAATGATCTTGATAATCCTCTCAGTACCCGTGAAAATAATCCGGGATATGATGGTGTAAACGTATATGGTGATGATATCATTGTTCCGGTAAATCTTAAAGATGTGGCACCCGAAGTTGCCGCCGGTGTTGCTGAAACCCAGGGACTGGTGCCGGGTACTCCTGAATATGATGCTGAAGTTCAAAGAGTTACAGATCTGTTCCCTGACCAGGTTGTAACCCGTACGGGATGGACTGAGAAAGATATGCTTGACAATGCAACGGAAAACCTAAGATTGGGTGCTTCCATTCATTACAGGTTCCTTGACAGGTTCGAGGCCATTCTGCAGGGAGACTATGCCCAGGGCTCCAGTATATACACGGCTCAAAACCGTTTTTCTCTTAAAAATTTCAGCATATATACTGCCCGGGCGGAAATAAAGGGAAGTGATTTTTATCTCAGGAGTTATACGACTGTGGATAACTCCGGCGAATCATATGACCTGGGCAGTGCAGCATTGAAATTAAATGAGGCCTGGAAACCAAGTGAACAATGGTATGAGGATTATATCCAGACATTTACCCAACAGATATTAATGGGCAATTCTGAGGAATCTTCTCACCGTTTTGCACGTGTAGTGGCTGATAACCGCGACGAGAACCAGAACATCTTCG
>CAZGOR010000396.1:0-3810 GCA_964527875.1 uncultured Bacteroides sp.
TCCAGCTTAATAATGTTATAATCACCCCAGAAATCAGGATCTTCAAAATCTGTCACTTTTTCAACAAATACATCAGAAAGTTTGATCGTTTCTCGAAATCTATACTTTTGAATGTTTTCCGAACTGATGTCTGTTACGGCCATTTCAGACATGGTTGTATAAATTGAACGGAACAACTTTCTTTTCCATTTGACGCGGAAGACAAGTTCAGTACGCACATAATTCAGGTACCAGAGATTATCAATTTTCCTGTAATTGACAAGATAATTGCCGCTTTCAACATCAATTGACAGGCCTATTGGTTTTTTTCGGATCAGGTACTCGCTTGCCCTTTCTATTTTTTTAGGACTGATCTCAAAATCGATACCCACGATAGCCAGATTATCCACATCAAGATATAGTTTACCTTTATACAGGGGAAATTCTAATTCTTTTTTTTGGTCAAAATCAATAACATATGCCTGGGCATCGTTCACGCGGACTATACCACCCATTTGGTATTCATAAAACTTGAAAGACTCCTCAGCTAAAAGTTCACCAGGATTTTTAGCAACATCAAGCAGAAATGATGTATAAGGGCCACCCTGGAATTTGAATAAAACAGTGTCCATCTTTTTAACATCCTGGCTTTTCCTGCCTTTGAAAACCTTAATACGGTCGAAATCAGTCGTGTTTTTATATGAAGCTTTATAAACATCGAGGACTGCTTCGGCTATGGCTACATAGTTCCTGTTCTGTTTGATCGTTTCACGGTAAAAGGATGTCATCATAACAGGCTGATTGGAGAAGTTCTCAGGTATTTTTACAACTGCTGACTTGATCAGTTCAATGGGATCCAACTGGCGGATTGTCACTTCCTCTATCTCGTAAGGAGCGGAAACCAGCTCAACAACATTGTCTGATGGCTTTAATTCGGTCACATCAAAAATGGAAGTGATATAACCGATATGAGCAATGCCAATCTGTCTGTTAAGATATAACCGGGGAATTTTAATGATGAATTCACCATTGGAATTTGTTACCGTTCCCCTCTTTGTGCCGGTAATAAAAACACTTGCAAAGACAATAGGATCCCCTGTATTTTTATCTATAACCTTACCGGAAAAAGATAAAACCTGCATGGTATCATCATCCTGGTAATTAATATTTCCCTGTATATTTTTTTGATGATTATCAGTAGGGAAAACAACCTGGATAGAAAGAATGAAGGCAATGAACAGAATAATAATTATTGTCAATTTCTTTTTCATGGTCAATATGATTACTGATGTAAATTTACTACGAAAATCATCATTCTTCAACCTGATTTGTAAATGTTTTTAATTATTGAATTTTTTTTTATTGTTCAAGAATATTAATTTTAATTGCAAAACATGTTGTTCCCATTCCCTGATGATCTTATTAATCATGAAATATTAAATCAAATGAAAAAACTGTTTTTGATATTATTTTTTGTTTTAAGTCCATTATTTATTTCTATCATTTATTCACAGCAGGTCATGTCTGATTATCCGGCTACAGAAATATCAAATAAGCATGTTAAGATGAAATTATACCTGCCTGATCCGGAAAATGGATACTATCGTGCAACAAGATTTGATTGGTCAGGTATTATTTCAAGTCTGGAATATAATGGCCATCAATACTTTGGTGAATGGAAGAGTACCCACGATCCGTTTTTTCATGAAGACCTGTGCGGTCCGGTAGAAGCCTCAATAAATCCCGGTTTAGGTTATGATGAGGCAAAAACTGGTGGAAGATTTATCCGGATTGGAGTAGGTGTTCTGGAAAAACCTGATGAAACGGAATATCACTGGAATCATACATATAAAATTGTAGATCATGGAGAATGGACAATTGATCAGGGAATGGACTGGATAGAATTTCAGCATAAGGTGAAAAGTGAAACTGGATGGGGATATATTTATACAAAGAGAATTGAATTAAAGAAAGATGAACCTGGCTTTACTATTACACATATTCTCAGGAATACCGGTTCAAAAATTATCGAGACGGATCAGTTCAATCATAATTTTTTTGTTATTGATGGCCAGACCACCGGCCTGGATTTTATCGTACGATTTCCATTTGTTGTCAGGACAGATAATGATCTTAGAGATTTGATGGAAATTGACAATAATGAACTCTTGTTCACAAAGCAACTGAATGAAGGCAGTATATGGTTACTTCTGCAGGGTTATGGAAGCGAAAAAGAAGACCATGATATTATTGTGATGAATAAAAAAACAGGGGCAGGAATTCAGTTTAAAGTTGATAAATCCTTATCCAGATTGGCTTTTTGGGCTACAACAACCACACTATGTCCTGAGAATTTTATTACAATTTCAATTAATCCCGGTGAAGAAGATAAGTGGGTGTCGGATTATACACTTTTTATAGAAGGGGGTTCTGAAAGAGCTGACCCGCAGTAGCATGGAGCAGGCTCAGTGATTTACACATCCTATTTAAAATATATTATATCCAGTTTGTCAGCTAAAAATACCAGGAAATAACTCAGGATTAAGGCAATAATGGGGGCAATGATCCAGACAACCCAGAATTTTGTTACAGTACTTTTACTGAATGTTTTTTTCCAACCAAGTTTGGTGACTCCAAGTGCCAGTATTGCTCCTGTATTAAGCTGAACCAGTGATGTGGGGATACCTTTAATGATTGATGCCAGCAACAATAAAGTTGCTGTGAGAAAGGACACTACTGTTGCCCCAACGGGTCCAAAGGTTACAATTTCCCTGCCTGTTGTTTTTAAAATCTTATAACCAAATATAGAACTTCCAATGCCAAAATTGGGTGCAATGATCAATGTTGATAGTATCATGATCAGTAAAAAATTTCTTCCTTCCATTTCAAGCCCAAGTTCATTGATTACCATTGAGGCAATAGGCCCTGAAGCATTTGCAACATTGTTTGCCCCGATTGAGAACGCTACATACATGGAAGAGATGATGACTAAGAATTTCAGAACAGGATGTTGTGATAACTTATCATAATCAATGTATTTGCTTTTTCTTATGGGATTGTAAATTGATTTCCCTATCAACAACATAATAGTAAATGCTATGACTGGTAATATGAACCATGTGGGAACGATTTCCAGGAATATTTTATGGGAATTTAATTTTCCAAAATACAGGGCTGCACCGGAAATTGCAAATACTGTGGTTTGACTGGTTGATTGAGGGATCCCAAGCAGGTTTGCCATCAGCAAAGTTAACGCTACACTAATAAGAATACATGTAGTAACAGTCAGAGTCATTGAATCCGGAGAAATAATTCCCTTGCCGATTGTCAGGGCTGTTGCTTTTCCGGCTACAATGGCTCCAAGAAAGACCATCACTCCAAAAAGGCCGGGAATTCTGCCACGCCGGATAAGCTGTGCTCCAAAAGCTGATGCAAAAGATGGAGATGTGCCGCTTCCACCCATGTTTATTGCAAGAAACATTGCGACAAGGAATGGAATCAACAGATGGCTGAAAAGCGGAGATAACATTTTATAACAATTAATATACTATAAGTGGATGAAAATATAAAAATATAATCTTATTAAAGTATTTTATATGTTCAAAAACAGTTTTGCATATTAGTAATAGAAGTAGTTTTATTAAACTTGCCAATCCGAAAGTCTAAGGATTTAAAAAGAATATTGTCCCAGAGAACCACAGTGAAATATGCTCCTTCCCTATGAAATACTTTCGTGCCTCAAATTTCACAGGGCAAGCGTTGCATTTCACGTGGTAAACCGAGAACCGAGAACCGAGAACCGAGAACCGAGAACCGAGAACCGAGAACCGA
>CAZGOR010000397.1:0-3800 GCA_964527875.1 uncultured Bacteroides sp.
CATTTCCAACCCGGATCTTTTGGATCGTTACAATTTTCAGCATCGCGATGGGATTCTTTGAAAGCGCTGTTGTGATTTATATGCGCGAGATATTGTATCCCGGCGGATTTGAATTCCCCCTTGCTACGATTGAAATTGATCTTGCAATAACTGAGATTATCAGAGAAGCTGCAACCCTTATCATGCTTCTGAGTATCGGGATTCTTGCAGGCCATACAATACCTGAAAAATTTGCATGGTTCCTTTTCAGTTTTGCTATCTGGGATATATTCTATTATATCTTTCTGAAACTCCTGGTCGGATGGCCGGAATCCCTGCTTACCTGGGATATCCTGTTTCTTATTCCAATAACCTGGATAAGCCCCGTGATCAGTCCCATCATCGTAGCCCTTACAATGATCCTTCTTGCAATAATTCTCATTTACTACAGCCACAAAACAGGACATATCAGGATCAAATGGCTGGAATGGGGCATTCTTATTTCCGGATCGGTGATCCTGGTCCTGGCCTGGACATGGGATTATTCAGGATATATTCTTGAACATTATAATTTTACCGAGATCTGGACCATTCCAAGAGATGATCTTTACAAGCTTGCAACACAGTATATTCCCCGAAAATTCAACTGGGGATTGTACTGTATCGGGGAAGGAATCATATTAACAGGAATTGTATTATTATTCCTGCGATTAAGAAAATTAAGACCTGGTTGATAACTCTTTCGGCATTTAAGAGAAATATCATCGTACCTGAGGCTACTCTACAATCCGGGGTTGCCTTATTTGATGAATTATCAGTTTTCAGATTTCAAGAGATTCAGGTAATTGATAAGAAGATCCTGAAACAAGTTGCTAATGACATCAAAGATGTCAATTTATTATGAATCTTGCAGCGCAAGTTCGGTGCTTCAGGATGACTTAGATATAATCGGGATGGTTTATTAATGATATATCTTCAGGAAAATATTTATTGGAAAACCCGAATTAATTACCATCGATCTGTTATGCATTACAGGACTTAATTTTTTATCCCCAACAACTTCAACAAAAACGCATATTGCAGTGCTGTTTCCTTATATTTTTCGAACCTACCCGAAGCTCCGCCATGTCCTGCTTCCATATTGGTATGCAGCAACAGAATATTATTGTCGGTCTTCATGTCACGTAATTTGGCGACCCATTTGGCCGGTTCCCAGTATTGAACCTGGGAATCGTGCAAACCGGTTGTTACCAGCATGGCAGGGTAGTCCTTTGCTTCCACATTATCATAAGGAGAATATGACAGTATATACTCATAATAATCTTTTTCATTAGGATTCCCCCATTCATCATATTCACCTGTTGTAAGCGGAATATCTTCATCAAGCATGGTTGTTACCACATCAACAAATGGTACCGCAGCAATAATTCCTTTATACAGATCGGGACGAAGGTTTGCAATGGCACCAACCAGCAATCCACCGGCACTGCCTCCCTGGGCAAAAAGCTTATTTTTGTTGGTATATTTCCGTTCGATCAGGTATTCAGCACATGCATTAAAATCGGTGAAGGAGTTCATTTTCTTGAAAAGCTTACCATCCTCATACCATTGTCTGCCATATATTTGTCCGCCCCGCACATGGGCTATTGCATAAACGAATCCCCGGTCCAGAAGACTCAGCCTTACCGAATTAAAAGAAGGATCCATGGTATGGCCATAAGATCCGTAACCGTACAACAGCAATGGATTCTTTCCATCAAGTTTGATTCCCTTTCGGTATACCAGTGATATCGGAATTTTTACGCTATCACTTACAGGGGCATATAAACGTTTGGCCTCATAATCCGAAGGCGTAAAGTCTCCGACAACTTCCTGTTGTTTCATCAGTTTTTTCTCACGGATTTCCATACTATAATCATAAACCGAATTTGGAGTGGTGAGCGAGCTGTAATTATACCGCAGTAACTTACTGTCAAATTCAGGATTAACCGATATATTGGCTACATAGACTTCCTCACCAAAATCGAGGTAATGTTCCTCACCATTATCCCACTGAATGACCCGGAGATGATTAAGGCCATCTCTTCTTTCCTCAACAACAAGATACTCACTAAAGATCTCAATATTGTTCAGGTAAACATCTTCCCTGTGTGCAATCAGTTCTTTCCAGTTGTTCTTACCGGGATTCTTAACTGGTGCCTCCATCAGTCTGAAATTTCTGGCATCCAGGTTGGTAACAATATAAAATTTGTCCTTAAAGTGGCTGACAGAATATTCCAGATTCCGTTCACGTGGCTGGATAATGGTAAATTCTCCCAGTGGTATATCAGCATCAAGAAACCTGTATTCATCTGAAAGGGTGCTTGAAGAAACGATCATTATATACCTGTCCGATTTGGTCTTGTACACATATGTATTGAATGTTTCATCCGTTTCATGAAATACCAGAACATCTGATTTTACGGAAGTCCCAAGCATATGACAAAATATTTTGTGAGGCCTGAGAGTTTCATTATCTTTCTGAGCATAATAAACCGTTTTGTTATCATTTGCCCAGAATGCACCTCCCGTTGTCAGTGGAATAACATCTGGGTAAACCTCACCGGTAGTGAGGTTCTTAAAATACACCGAATATTTCCTCCGGCTTACCGTATCGACACCATAAGCAATTTTTTGATTATCATGACTAACAGTTAAACCTGATACATGAAAGTAATCATATCCTTCAGCCATTTTATTCACATTGAGAAGTATTTCTTCATCAGCATCAAGACCACCCTTTTTTCTGCAATATATCGGGTATTCCTTCCCTTCTTCATACCTGGTATAATAATAGTATCCCCTGTTCCTGTACGGCACCGATTCATCAGTTTGTTTAATCCGTCCTATAATCTCATTATAAAGCTCTTCCTGAAGCTTTTCCGTATCTTTCATTACTGCTTCAGTATATTCATTTTCAGCTTTCAGATATTCGATCACTTCAGGATTATCTCTTTCCTTTAACCAGAAATAGTTATCAATCCTGGTATGTCCGTGAAGAGTCAGTTCTTTTGCCTTCTTTTCAGCAATCGGTGGTTTCATATCAACTGTTGTTTGACGGTTTGTACATGATATGGTCATCCATACCTGTGAAAAGATCATCATTGTTTTAACAATCCGGATAATTTGTTTGTTCATATATGCGGTATTTATAAAATGTTATGCAAACATAGTGAAAATCTGGAAGATTGGAAGATTGGAAGATTAATGAATAGCAAAGATTGTTAAGATTAATAGTAGTAGAAAAATAGCAATTTAATCCCGATACGCTGCGCTATTCCCGATTTGTCGGGATTCGGCTAAAACATTATACTAAATCTTCGGTTTGCATAATGTTAGACTCACGAACAATTTAACAATTTAGCAATTTAATAATTAACAATGAATGAAGAA
Source organism: uncultured Bacteroides sp. (assembly GCA_964527875.1). Lineage (GTDB taxonomy): Bacteria > Bacteroidota > Bacteroidia > Bacteroidales > SM23-62 > LJUQ01. The sequence goes on from CAZGOR010000397.1 coordinate 3,412, forward strand.
TCACTACCGGTTCATAAATAAAGCCAATGACAATTATCACATTTTGCATCACAATTAATAATTATCCTGGGGTGGCATGACAATCCAAAGTATGATATAGACCAATATGCCCGGGAAGGCTGCACTGAGTATCGATAAAACCAGATATAATATTCTTACCAGGGGGATATCCCATCCCAGCCATTCGGCAAGGCCGGCACAGACACCGGCGATGACACGGTTATTGGATCTGGTTAGTTTGTTTTTATTCATCGGGATTTTTATTTTAGATTTTGTTACTTCATAATTCCGTTGCGTTTGTTTTCCGACTTGACAATCGGGGGTTGATTAACAATATTGAGGCTGTCTAAAAAGTCTATTAAAACATTTAACCACAGAGGAAACAGAGA
>CAZGOR010000398.1:0-3788 GCA_964527875.1 uncultured Bacteroides sp.
TGATACCGGATAGTGTTTCCTCCAGGATAGATAAAAGTGTACCCAGTTGCTCCTGTAGTCTGAGCGATTGTTTCCGCAGGTTTCTGCCGATCCTGCCAATGATATAACCGCCTACCGGAAGAAGGATTATTGCAAAAATGGTCAGCTGATAACTGAGAATGAACATATAAACGAGGAAGATGATGATTGTGATCGGGTCCCTGAAAGCCATCTCGAGAGAACTCATCACTGAAATCTCAATCTCGTTTACGTCCATCCCCACACGTGACATGATATCACCTTTCCTCGAATCCGAAAAGTAGGACATGGGAAGCCTGAGAACCCTATTATAGACCTGTTGACGAATATCCCGGACCACACCTGTCCTGGCCGGTGTGATATAATAGTTGGCCAGAAATTTGAATCCTGTTTTAAGCAAAGCCATCAGCACCACCATAATGCTGACAAGCATCAATGCCTGGCCTTCACCCTGGTTAACAATTGTCTGACTGATAAAATAGTTGAAATTATGCTGTATCGCTTCTATTTTCAGAGAGAAAGGAACAGTGTCCGAAACCAGTTCCTGCTTGTTGAAAAGGATACGCAGGAAGGGGATCGCCATCATAAAAGAAAAAAGGGCAAAGAAAGCTGACAGGACATTGAAAACAACGTTCAGCAAAGCGTAATACCAATAAGGCTTAATATAACTTACTATCTTCAGGAAGGCTTTCATTTGGATATCACAAGGCTTAAAACCTTTAAATTCAGATCCCTGTATAATTTTCCGGGGTTATTCGCTTTAGTTCCTCTTTGACTTCTTTATCAATATTTAACGTATCAATAAAGGCATGTAGTACATTGCTGTCAATAATTTTATTTGTACGTGTGAATTCTTTAAGTGCCTCATAAGGATTTTCATATCCTTCTCTCCTCAGGATTGTCTGGATGGCTTCAGCGATCACTCCCCAGTTTTCGTTAAGATCAGAAGTTATCCTGGCAGGATGAACAATAAGCTTATTCAAACCTTTTAATAATGACTTAAAAGCAAGGATTGTATGTGCGAGTGGAACCCCAATATTTCTGAGCACCGTTGAATCGGTAAGGTCTCTCTGGAGTCTCGAAATGGGAAGCTTGGCAGCCAGGTGTGTAAAAAAAGCATTTGCCACACCAAAATTTCCCTCAGCATTCTCAAAATCTATTGGATTGACTTTATGGGGCATCGTAGAAGAACCGACTTCCCCTTCCACTATTTTCTGCTTGAAATAATCAAGAGAGATATAGGTCCATACATCCCGTGCAAGGTCGATCAATATAGTATTGATCCTTTCGAGGTTATGAAACATTGCACCCAGGTTATCATAATGTTCAATCTGTGTTGTAGTCTGCAATCGCGTAAGCCCAAGGGTTTCATTGACAAAACGATTGGCAAATTCCACCCAGTCAACAGAAGGGTAAGCAACAACATGTGCATTGAAATTTCCTGTAGCCCCTCCGAATTTTGCTGAACAGGGTATAGCCCTGAGTTGTTCAGTCTGGTTTTTTATACGTTCAACAAAAACTTTGAACTCTTTACCCAACCGTGTGGGAGATGCAGGTTGGCCATGCGTTCTGGCCAGCATGGGAATATTTTCCCATTCACGCGAAAGCGATTCAATTTTATCTGTAACTTCTTCAAGCAGGGGATAATATGCTGCCTGCATGGCATCCCTCAGGGAGGCAGGAACAGCAGTATTGTTCACATCCTGGGACGTCAATCCGAAATGAACAAACTCTTTGAATTGATCTAATCCCAGCGAAGAAAATTTTTGCTTGACAAAATATTCCACAGCTTTCACATCGTGATTTGTAGTCTTCTCTATCTTCTTCACCTCATCAGCATCCTCGACGCTGAATTCCCGGTAAACATCCCTGAGCAATTCTTTCAATTCCGGATCAAAAGCCGAAAGCTGAGGCAATGGTATGTCACAAAGGGCAAGAAAATATTCAACCTCAACATATATACGGTACCTGATCAAACCGTACTCTGAAAAATATACCGCCAGTTCATCGACTTTTGACCTGTAGCGGCCGTCAATGGGTGAGATGGCGGTTAATTCACTGATTCCCATAGTAAATTTGTATAAAACGGAAACAAAGTTAACAGAATTTTCAAGACTAAAAGCCAATCAATCTTTTTTGTAATTTTGAACAGTTTGGTTATGGATATTCTTGTTGAGTAAAATTCTCCAAAAAACTCTCATGATGAAGAAACAAATAAAAACCGGTTTAATTTATCTGGTTGTCCTGACCGGGCTGTTATTTCTTTCTGCCCGTAATATTAACGAAGAAGAACAGACAAACAATCAGAAAACCCTGGTCTTCAAATATGATATGAAAGAAGAAATTGCTCCGGCAATCTGGAGGATCACGAAAAAAAGCTTTGAGGAGGCGAAAAAAATTGGTGCAGATTATATCATCATCCACATGAACACCTATGGAGGTCTTTTGGATGCAGCTGATTCAATCCGCACCATGATCCTTAACAGTCCGATACCTGTATTTGTTTTTATCGATAATAATGCAGCCTCTGCCGGGGCACTGATATCCATTGCCTGTGACAGTATTTACATGCGCCCCGGTGGCAGTATAGGTGCAGCAACAGTTGTTGACCAGACCGGGGAGCCGGTGCCTGACAAGTATCAATCCTTCATGCGATCCTCTATGAGGGCAACGGCCGAAGCACATGGCAAGGATACCATCATCAGAGGTAATGATACCATTATTCAATGGCATCGTGATCCCAGAATTGCCGAAGCCATGGTTGATCCCTCAATTTACATAGAAGGCATCATCGATACCGGGAAGGTCCTCACTTTTACCACGGAAGAAGCAATACGCTATGGATACTGTGAAGGACGGGCAAATAATATTAAAGAAGTACTTCAGATTGCAGGAATTGAGAACTATGAAATCAGGGAATACCGACTATCCGCAACAGATAAGGTCATCGGATTCCTTCTCAATCCCATTGTGAGCGGACTGCTTATCATGGTTATTGTTGGTGGAATATATTTCGAGCTTCAATCTCCGGGTATAGGTTTCCCGCTCGCGGCAGCAGTGACCGCGGCAATACTTTACTTTGCCCCCCTCTACCTCGAAGGACTCGCGCAAAACTGGGAACTTATCATTTTCATTGCCGGTCTGATCCTCATTGCCCTTGAAATATTTGCCATACCGGGATTTGGTGTTGCGGGCGTGACAGGTATTCTACTGGTCATCACAGGATTAACTCTTGCCATGGTGGATAATGTGGTGTTCGACTTCAGTTTTTCCATTGCCTTTACTGAAGTCATAAAGGCTTTCTTCATCGTTGTCACTTCAATGTTTCTCGCGTTCATTCTTTCACTCTATATCGGGAAAAAATTATTTACCGCGCAGGCATTCGGGAATCTTGCCCTGAGAAGTGATATGAAAGTTGATGAAGGTTTCATCGGTGTAGAAAGTAAGCCAAGGGAACTTATCGGAAAAACAGGGATCGCAGATTCGGTACTGCGTCCTTCCGGGAAAGTTATCATAGATGATGAGATCTATGATGCCAAGTCGGAATTCGGATTCATCAACAAGGGTGAAAAAGTGAAAGTTATCAGGTACGAAACAGGACAAATCTATGTCGTCAAAGTAGAGGAAGAAAATGAAACGGAATCCTGAAATTTAAAACTGGGAGCTGGTAACTGGTGGCTGGTGGCTGGGAGCTGGTAACTGGTAACTGGTGGCTGGTAACTAGTAAATGGTAGCCAGTAACCTGTAACTTGTAACCTGTAACTTGTAAC
>CAZGOR010000399.1:0-3762 GCA_964527875.1 uncultured Bacteroides sp.
CTTTCCTTTCAAGCAGATCGTAATAGATATTCCCCGAGCAATATACAACCCTTCTTACTTCATTCACATCCACATCCGTATCGTCATAGACTTCATGAAAGATATCATTTTCCAGGTCATCAATGGAGGAAACACATTTTGGATGCCGGAGAAGGCTTTTGGGTGTGAACAGGATCAGGGGAACCCTGAATTGTGTAAGTACCTGTTTGCGTAATATATGGAAGAAATTTGCGGGAGTGGTACAGTTAACGAGCTGCATATTATTGTTGGCTGCCATCGACAGGAACCGCTCGATACGAGCGCTGGAATGATCCGGCCCCTGGCCTTCAAAACCGTGGGGCAGGTAAACCACGAGGCCATTCATGATGCCCCATTTTTCCTCGGCAGAACTGATATACTGATCAAAAATAACCTGGGCGGCATTCGAGAAATCACCAAATTGTGCTTCCCAGATGGTCAGTCCCCCGGGCAAGCCCAGGGCATACCCGTATTCAAAACCAAGAACACCATATTCCGATAAGGGTGAATTCAGTATTTCAAATTTTGCCTGACCATCTTTGAGATTTTTTAGAGGAAAATATTGCTGATCGGTATCTTCAATGACAAAAGCGGCATGCCTGTGGGCGAAGGTTCCGCGTATGGTATCCTGTCCTGATATCCTGACAGGAAAACCATCTGTCAGCAGGGTACCGTAGGCAAGTAATTCGGCAAGAGCCCAGTCGATCCGGTTTTCACTGATCATTTTTCTTCGCCCTGCAACAAGCCGGTGGATCCTGGAAAAGAATTTTTTATCCGCCGGCAGTGTATTGATCTGTTCGGCAACTTCCAGCAACTTCTGGCGGGTAACACCTGTATTGATATGTTTTTCGAAATCCGATGCCCGGGGGTACCTGTATTTTTTCCAGTCGTCTTTCAGGAACTGCTGGATGGTGACTTTGGGTATTTTCTTTGAGACAGCAAATTTGTGGTCAAGCAGCTCATCAAATTCCTGCTCAAACTGATTGAACTCTTGCCGGGAGTAAATATTCTGTTCGATCAGCTGATCACTGTATATATCCCTTGGATTAGGGTGTTTCTCGATAGCTTTATAGAGAAGAGGCTGGGTAAACCTGGGCTCATCTCCCTCGTTATGACCATATTTCCTGTAACAGAGGATATCTATGAATACATCACTGTGGAACTCCTGCCTGTATTCCATGGCCATCCTGATGGTATGGACAAGTGCTTCCACATCATCGCCGTTGATATGGAAGACCGGGGCCTTGATAACTTTCCCGATATCAGTGCAATATGTGCTGGATCTGCCATCAAGATAGTTGGTGGTGAAGCCTACCTGGTTATTTACCACCAGGTGTATCGTCCCTCCTGTCTTGTATCCTGCAAGTTCCGACATCTGGGCCACCTCGTAAACCACGCCCTGGGCTGCAATGGCAGCATCGCCGTGAATAATGACCGGGATAATACGTTTGTAGTCTCCATTATATTTATGATCTGCTTTTGCTCTTGCCAGGCCTTCAATGACCGGTGTTACTGCTTCGAGATGCGAGGGATTGGGAGCCAGTGCCAGGTGAATCTTTTTCCCTGTAAGTGTTTGTACATCATTTATGTAACCCAGATGGTATTTGACATCACCCAGGACAATACCTTCTTCATATTCCCCGCCCTCAAATTCCTTAAAGATTTGCTCATAGGGCTTTTGAAGAACGTTTGCCAGGATATTCAATCTTCCCCTGTGAGGCATGCCAATGATAAATTCCCTGATATCCAGTTCTGCACCTTTTTCTATCATTGCAATGAGAGCAGGTACAAGATTTTCAGCACCCTCGATCGAGAAACGTTTCTGCCCGGTAAATTTTTTATGGATAAACTTCTCAAAACCAATGGCTTTTTTAAGATGAAGGTACATCTCCTTCTTTTCCTCAATGGAGAAATCAGTGGTGTTTTTGCTGCTTTCCATCCTGGTGCTCAGCCATTTCAGCTTTTTCGGGTTGCGGATGAACATGTATTCAGCACCGACCGACTGGCAGTAAGTTTGTTCGAGGTGACCGACAATCTCCCTCAGAGTTACCCTGCCAATACCAATCTCTTTTCCTGCATGAAAAACCGTATCAAGGTCGCTGTCGGACAGGCCATAATTCTCAAGGTCGAGAGTCGGAAAATATTTACGCCGTGTCCTGACAGGGTTGGTTTTTGTAAAGAGATGACCACGTTTACGGTAAGCATCTATCAGGTTAATGACTTTAAATTCCTTATCGAAAGTCTCGGATTGAATATCCTCCCTGAAATTTTCCCTGGCAAATTCAAATCCCCTGAAAAAATTTCTCCAGCTTTCATCTACAGAATCAGGATCTCTTCTGTACTGCTGGTAAAGATTTTCTATTGTTTCAATATTTGTATTTCCCAGATAGGAAAAATCGTCCTGCTTCATAATATGATTTATTCAAAGTTTTTTCCGTTCCGTTTAATGACTGTTAAGAGTAAAGGTGTGAAAGTGTAAAAGTGTGAAGGTGCGAAAGTGTGAAATTGTGAAAGTGTAAAAGTGTTAAAATGTGAAAGTGTGAATTATCCTCTGTGGCACTCCCTTTGACTTTGTGTTCTCTGTGGTTAAACAAACCCGTAACCCTGCACTTACTCCAACTGAAGAATGAAACCAGCAACCATATACCCCGGTTAACAACCGGGTTTGACTGTTTATCCCAGGTTATTATCACTGCCGGTTAGCAACCGGCAGAACTTAACCGCCGAAAATCTTATTCAAATATCTTCCAAAAGTATGAAATTCTTTTGTTATGAATATTGATATGATTGTGGAAGCGCTATTAGAAGAAGGCTAAAGGAGAAGAAAGGTACCTGGGGATATTGATTGTGAGGCTCGTTTTTTAGCTGGATGTTTTATCATGACTTCGATTTCCGTAGTTGAAATTATACGGTCGCCTTTCTTATTTTTTAAATGGATTTAGAATTTTTTTGTTGAAAAAATAACGATTTATTAAATTTACTTAAAGTTCGTTTTTGAATCGGGGAAACGCCGATATTTAAACCGGTCATCCGGATTAAGCCCGCCGGTCCAACAACAAGATGATGTGGTAATTATAGTTAATTTTTAATATACCGGTTATTAATATTATCATGAGAATTGAAGGGGTATTAAGGTAAACATATGTATCGCAGGGGGATTTAAGCCGGTTACGCAATCCGTTCGACAAAATTCCCGGTGATTAAGGTTGAAACTGCACATACACATACAATTATCAGAAATATATGTAGCACAAACAATTTTCTATAAATGAAATATATGTAATCATAATTATGTACAACCGTTGGCAAACATGCTAAATTAAGTATGATGAACTTTAAATGTAAACAGCTAAATATTACTGATGACCCTGATTTCGGATGTACAATTGAGTTTAGTGATACGATAGATGAGCATAAAGAAGACCTGACGATAGAAGAACTTATAAATCCGACTAAAAAATACCTTTTGATACAAAGAAGTTATCCGGAACTTGAATTTGAAAATGATTGGTATTCAATTGAAACATCTGAAATCGACATTGATTTTAACCAAAAGGACAAAATGTATGTTAAACTTTGTCACAAAGAATTTGAAATTTATTGTGCTGGAATTACTATAAATATTGGATTAGAACTGTCTGACAGAGAATATTCAAATCTAGAATTGATTATTAAGACTAGATTCAAAGACAAAGTTGTCATAATGAGCGAATAAACACAAAAGCACGATTTGCTAAAATGCTA
>CAZGOR010000400.1:0-3751 GCA_964527875.1 uncultured Bacteroides sp.
GGCATTGAAAAAACAAACCTCCTGGTAATCTTAAATGATAACAACATCGCAATAGATCCGAGTGTTGGTGCCATGAAGGAATATCTTCTCGACATTACAACATCAAAAACATATAACCGTGTCAGGAATGAAATTTGGCATCTTCTTGGAGTAATCAGCAAATTGGAACCAAAAGCACAGCGCTATGCACAACAGATTGAGCATGGTATCAAATCCATTTTCCTGAAACGAAGTAATTTATTTGAATCTCTCAATTTCAGGTATTTCGGACCAATTGACGGACATGATGTCCTGCACCTGGTCGATGTACTGAAAGACCTCAAGGATATTCAGGGTCCGAAGCTCCTTCACTGTAAAACAAAAAAAGGAAAAGGATTTCCTCAGGCTGAGTTAAACCAGACAGCATATCACTCTCCCGGCAAATTCAATAAAAAGACAGGAAAAATACTTCGTATTCACCTCTCCAAATCTCAACCACCACGATACCAGGATGTTTTCGGACACACTTTACTGGAACTGGCCAGAAAAAATGAAAAAATTATTGGTATCACGCCTGCCATGCCTACCGGGTCATCATTAAAGACTATGATGGATGAAATGCCAGATCGCACATTTGATGTTGGTATTGCCGAACAACATGCTGTCACTTTTTCAGCAGGCCTGGCCACCGAGGGTATGATACCGTTTTGCAATATCTACTCAACATTCATACAACGGTCTTACGATCAGGTCATTCATGATGTTGCCCTTCAAAACCTTCATGTTGTTTTTTGCCTCGACCGTGCAGGACTTGTTGGTGAGGACGGTGCTACACATCATGGTGTATTCGATCTTGCCTATATGAGATCCATTCCTAACATGATCGTCTCCGCTCCCATGAACGAACAGGAACTCAGAAACCTTATGTATACCGCACAGCTCAGGAACCGTGGTCCTTTTTCCATCCGGTACCCGAGGGGGTACGGTTTGAATCCTGACTGGCAAAATCCTTTCAGTGAAATTGAAATCGGAAAAGGTCGTGAATTACGTAAAGGAAGTGATATCGCTATTCTTTCTATCGGTCATGTTGGAAATATTGTTTCTTCAGCATGCGACAAACTTGAAAAAGAAAATATATATGCAGCACATTATGATCTGCGATTTGTCAAACCACTGGATGATAATTTACTTAAAAAAATATTTAGAAAATTTGATCAGATCCTCACGGTAGAGGACGGAATTCTTGCCGGTGGTTTTGGAAGCGCGATCATTGAATTTATGAATGACAATGGTCTCCATGCCAATGTCAGACGTCTGGGAATACCCGACCGGTTCATCGACCACGGCATACAACAGGAGCTCTATCATGAATGCGGCTTTGATGAAACAGGAATTATCAAAGCTGTAAAAGAAACGATTAAGATTAAGGTCTATTCGAAAGTAATTTAACGGATCAGCTGTCCGGGCAGGAACCTTACCTGTTAAATATTAAACTCAATTCCCTGTGCCAGCGGTAGTTCAGTACCCCAATTGATTGTATTGGTCTGCCTTCTCATATATGCTTTCCAGGCATCCGATCCCGATTCTCTTCCTCCACCGGTATCTTTTTCACCACCAAAAGCTCCGCCTATTTCAGCTCCCGATGTGCCAATATTAACATTGGCTATCCCACAATCAGACCCCACTGCTGAAAGAAATTGTTCTGCTTCACGAATATTTAAAGTAAAAATAGCAGATGAAAGCCCTTGGGGCACACTGTTATTCAATGATATCGCTTCTTCAATAGTATCGTACTGAATAAGATAAAGGATAGGTGCAAATGTTTCTTCCTGAACTATTTCATAATGATTTTCAGCTTCAACAAGTGCCGGTACGACATAGTTGGCTGATGGATATTTTACTCCATTAAGGACTTGTCCGCCGAAGATGACATTCCCTCCCTCGGTTTTTACCTTATCAAGTGCTGCAGAAAATGCATCCACAGCATGCTGGTCAATCAGTGGTCCAATCAGTACAGAAGGATCAAGAGGATTTCCAATACGTTTTGCAACCTTCTCATAAGCATTTATCAGTACATTTTTTACTTTGCTATAAATAGTTTTTTGTATAATCAGCCGCCTTGTTGTTGTACAGCGTTGGCCGGCAGTTCCTACAGAACCGAAAACGATAGCTGGTATAGCCATTTCCAAATCAGCATGTTGAGAAATAATGATTGCATTATTTCCTCCCAGTTCAAGAATTGTCTTTCCAAGTCGTTTTGAAACAATCTCAGCTGCCTTTTTACCTGCTATCGTCGATCCGGTCATTGATATTAAAGGTATTCTGTGATCCTCTAAAAAGTTATTTCCCAAAACCGATGATTTGGCTATGACCAGATTAAACACCCCTTCAGGTACATTATTTTCTTTAAGAACACGACTAATTATATTTTGAGTTGCAATGGCTGTCAGGGGAGTTTTAGAACTGGGTTTCCATATCACGACATCTCCGGCAGCAGCAGCAATCATGGAATTCCATGCCCAGACAGCAACCGGAAAATTGAATGAAGTAATAAGCCCTAAAATGCCCAATGGATGGTACTGTTCATACATTTTATGCTGGGGGCGTTCGGATTGCATGGTAAATCCATAAAGCTGCCTGGATTGCCCGACTGCAAAATCGCAGATATCAATCATTTCCTGAACTTCCCCAAGACCCTCCTGTATGATTTTACCCATTTCCATGGTAACCAGTTTTCCAAGATCTTCCTTATGATCACGCAGGACGTTTCCTATCTGCCTAACCACTTCACCCCTCCTTGGAGCAGGTATGGTCCTCCATTTATTAAAAGCATCCCGGGCTGTATCCATCACTTTCTTAAATTCATCAAGCGTGACATTTCTTATCTTTGATATAGGTTTTCCATCGATTGGTGATATGCTTTCTGTAACCACTCCCGTGGTTTCAAGCCATGTTGTCCCGGTAGTAGCTCCAGGATTGACTGCTTTTATATCCAAACGTTCGAGCATTTTATCAATACCGAACTCCGAGAAGTAATCAGTGTCCATGATCAAAATAATTTTATGATTGTTTTACTAACCATAAAATAAAGGAATTTAATAATGAAGAAAAAATATTTGACCTGAAATCAATATTCCACTATCTTCGTATTTTTTATTCAAATTCACACCCTACCCCCACACAAACAAAAAACCGGGAACCAAGAATCGTGAGTCGTGAGTTGTGAGTCGTGAATCGAATCAGTAACTCAAAACTCTTCACTACAACTCACCAACAACCAGGAACCTGGAACCAGAAACCATTTCCCAAACCCTCACTCACACCAACTAGGAACCGAGAACCATTACCCACACACCTAACTCACTCCAACCGAAAACCGAGAACTGAGAACCGAGAACCATATTGCCCGGATGGCGGAACTGGTAGACGCGCTGGTCTCAAAAACCAGTAGCAGCAATGCTGTGTGGGTTCAAGTCCCACTCCGGGTACAATTTTAATTAATATGCCGACCAGTACATCATCCACGTCCAGTTTGAGTAGGTAAATTCAAGATAATCGAAACTGGCATTTGCCTGTTGCCTGAAATTAATGGGTATCGTAAGAAAACAATTAACCTTTTCATTTTTTAATATAGCAGATTCCCATTTCCCCGGAATAGATTCAACGGCATCGGCAACAATTTCATCCAATCCTGATATGATACCATTCATAACATATACCCCGTCTATCTCTCCTTTTTCCGTAATAACAAATCCAATTGTGATATTTCCTT
>CAZGOR010000401.1:0-3746 GCA_964527875.1 uncultured Bacteroides sp.
TTGACAATGATGATGGATAAAGGATTGAGTATTACTGAAATTGAGAGTTTTGCAGACTCATGTTCCGGTTTTACTGATCTGGCAAAATTTGGTTTTGGGACAGCACTCATTTCAAATGATCTGAAAGCAAAGATCAGTGTTTATAAACAGGCAGGTATTCGTCCCTATTTTGGAGGTACACTATTCGAAGCGTTTGTCATACGCGGCATGTTTGAGGAATACCGCAAACTTATTGATGAATTCAAGCTTGAAGTTATTGAAATTTCGGATGGATCCATTATAATGCATCATGAAGAGAAATTAAAATATATCAGTACTCTCTCAAAGCAGGTGACAGTCTTATCTGAAGTTGGTGCCAAGGTAGCCGGTATGGTCATTCCTCCTGAAAAATGGGTGGAAATGATGAAAACAGAATTAAATGCCGGTGCATGGAAAGTGATTGCAGAAGCAAGGGAAAGCGGTACCGTTGGAATATATAATAAGGATGGTTCCGCTAAAACAGGTTTGATCGATGAAATCCTGGGACATGTCAAACCGGAGGACATATTGTGGGAAGCCCCGGCAAAAAACCAGCAGGTCTGGTTCATAAAATTACTCGGGGCAAATGTAAACCTTGGTAACATAGCTCCTCATGAAGTCCTTGCCCTGGAAACTCTTCGACTTGGTATGCGTGGTGACACATTTTTTGATTTTCTTCCGGAGAAACTTAAAGATCGGAAGCTATGAACAGGGGATTCCTGGCTTACCTGCTGGTAACCCTTAAAGGTATGGGCATGGGTGCTGCAGATGTGATCCCCGGAGTATCAGGTGGCACGATTGCATTTATTTCAGGAATTTATGAAGAATTGGTCGATTCAATTAAGTCGATCAATCTGAGCAACATCAGGAAGATATGGATAACCGGATTGCATTCTTTTTGGAAGGCTGTCAACGGTAATTTCCTGTTAAGCGTTGTTGTGGGCATCCTTATTAGTGTAATGTCCCTTGCCAGGATCCTCGAGTATATCCTCGTTAATCATCCCATTCAGATATGGTCATTTTTTTTCGGGCTTATTATTGCCTCTGCAGTTTTTGTGGCGAGAAAAATCGACCGGTGGGATTTAACTGTATTGATTTTCCTTATTGCCGGGATCGTGGCTGCATTCATTATCACAAGCTTTACCCCGGCTGAAACAACAAATGCCTACTGGTTCATCTTCCTTTCCGGTGCACTGGCAATCTGTGCTATGATCCTTCCAGGGATCTCCGGTTCATTCATCCTTTTATTACTGGGAAAATACCAGTTCATTCTGAATGCGCTGAATGAAGGTAAAATTGATGTTATCGCAGTTCTGCTGGTCGGTGCTGTAATAGGGATCATCAGTTTTGCTAATCTGTTGTCCTGGCTGCTAAAACGTTATCATAATGTTACCGTTTCAATCCTGGCCGGTTTTATGCTGGGCTCACTGAATAAGATCTGGCCCTGGAAAATCACGATATCAACCTTCACTGATTCTCATGGAGAACTGAAGCCATTGGTACAACAAAATGTCTTTCCGGGAAGGTTTGAAGATGCTCTCCAGGCTGACCCGCAGATCCTTTCAGCTGTTCTTTTTGCACTTGCCGGAGTTGTTCTAATCTTACTCTTCGAAGGTCTTTCAAAATTCAGGAAATCGTAAAATGATGAAACTGCTGGGACTCATAGGATATCCATTAACACATTCATTTTCCATTGGTTATTTTTCTGAAAAATTTCTTAAGGAAAACATTTCAGGATATGAGTATCATAATTTTCCCTTGCAGGATATATCAAAACTTCCGGAACTTCTGGATGAACAGCCTGAATTGATTGGGCTGAATGTTACTATTCCTTATAAAGAAAAAATCATTCCTTATCTGGATGAACTTGATCCGACAGCCAGGAAAATTGGTGCTGTGAATACAGTCAAAATTGTCCGGGATGATAATAGGAATTATCAGCTTTCAGGATACAATACCGATGCGTATGGTTTCCTTCATTCACTTACTCCATTTCTTCAGAAAAAACACACGGGTGCCATGATTCTTGGAACGGGAGGTGCATCGAAAGCGGTAGCATATGTATTTGATCAGCTTGGTATTGATTATCTTTTTGTATCAAGGACTCCTTCAAAAGGCCAGATCGGGTACCGTGAGATTTGTCTTTCGATCATTAAAGAATATTTAATTATTGTTAATACATCTCCACTGGGCACTTATCCTGAAGTAGACACCTATCCTGACATACCCTACGATTTACTGACACCGGATCATATCCTGTATGACCTTGTCTATAATCCGCCCGAAACTGCTTTTCTCAGGTTTGGCCGTCAGGAGGGAGCAACCTGCATCAACGGGCAGAAGATGCTTGAGCTGCAGGCGGAGAAGTCGTGGGAGATATGGACAGGAGCCTTAGCCTTCTTTCATAAACCAAAAAGTGAAAACTAACGAAATATGTCCGCCGGATACTGAATATCCGTCAAAAACAACCCTTTTGCCGGAACCGAAGCACCTGCTGCTGATCTGTCCTTTTTATCAATGATCGCAGTCATATCTTCCGGTGTTATCCTTCCAAATCCAATATCAAGCATAGTTCCAACAATGGCCCTTACCATGTCACGTAAAAACCTGTCGGCAGTGATAGTAAATACTATCTTTTCTTTATCAATTTCCCAATCTGCCCTGCTGACCTTGCAGATGTTCGTTTTGACATCTGTATCAACCTTGCTGAAACTTGTAAAATCTGACACATTCAATAATAGAGCTGTTGCGGTTTTCATCGCTCCGAAATCAAGTTCACCATAGATGTAATGAGTAAAATCCGTGAGAAAAGGATTTTTTATACGCGTGATATGGTATTCATAAGTCCTGCTTATAGCATGGTACCGTGCATGGGCATCATCTTTGACTTTCAGGATTTCATGGATCGCAATATCCTTCGGTAGCTTACCATTTATCCTGAAAATCAGATTGATATCTTTGTGGAGATTATTATTTAGCGAATCGAAATGAGCATAAAAAACTTTTGCATGTACTCCCGAATCAGTTCTTCCTGCTCCGGTTATTTCAATATTTTCACCCAGTATGGTACTCAGATCACGGTTCAGGACACCCTGAACAGTTGCTGAATTAGGTTGAACCTGCCAGCCGTGATAGTGAGTACCTTTAAAGGATAGTCTTATAAAATACCTGTTTTTCAAATTAATATAATAGTTTATGCCACGAATTCACGAATTTAAAACGAATTAACAATATATTTATATCATCACGTATAATATAGATCCTGAAATCATTAATTATTCACAAGCCAAAAATTGCAAAACAATGAGCAATATAATATATAAAGAAGAATCATATGAGATTATTGGTAAGTGTATGGAGGTTCATAAAAATCTCGGATCTGGATTTCTGGAAATAGTCTATAAAGATGCCTTGGAATATGAATTTAAAAATGCTGAAATCCCCTATGAAAGAGAAAAAGAATATATTGTAAATTATAAAGGAAGGATATTGCCTCACAAATTCTATGCTGATTTTGTTGTTTTTGATAAAATCATTCTGGAAGTGAAAGGGATTTCAGGCATTTCTGACGAACACATCGCTCAGACAATTAATTATCTTAAGGTTTCAGGAAATAAATTAGGTCTGATAGTTAATTTTGGAGAATTATCATTGAATTATAAAAGAATTGTCCTATAAATTCGTCTTTAATTCGTGAATTAGTGGCAACAAAATATCAATGCTTAAAT
>CAZGOR010000402.1:0-1385 GCA_964527875.1 uncultured Bacteroides sp.
TTTGTCCATTAATCTCATAAACCTGTCTAATTCAAGCATGATCAACAGGTCGGTATATCTTCTTCGTTATAGTCACTGGTATAAACAATCTCAGTAAATGATTTATATTTCAAACCTTTTGGGATTACCCAGACCGGACAACCTGTTTCCCGTATGATATCAAAGTTTAAATCACTTAAAACATTTTCTGTCTTAACACCGTCAACCATCACCATATCAATATAACATTTTTATCAAATCAAGCTTATCTGATTTTTGTAAAGAAAAGAATATCAATACATTAAATTTCAGCATGTATTTTTTTTCGCAAAATCTTACCCCGGGAATTTGTAGAATTTAAGTTAAAATATGTGTAATAATTCTACAATATTTTTGGATAAATGTTTTTTAGATTAATAATTTATTTATCAGGATTTCAAAAATCATAGTAAATTTTTCAGATATCTTAATCGTTTAAGCCAACACTCATTAAAATTACCGCCAACGCAACCCTTCTGGTTACAGAATCATCTTATAGAAGAAATTTGCACCGGTCAATTTTCCTGTTTTTCAGTCATTAAGTTTTTGTTCATTCCTGATAAAAAATTTTCCGGATTATTGAGATATTAAATAATTATAAATCCAAATTCCTCATTATTAATAATTTAAAAACAAATCATGAAAACAAAGAAAGTATTGTTAATCAGTGTCATGGTTTTATTCATGATGTTACACTCAGGGATTTCTGTTTATGCGCAGGAATCAATCGATCAGAGAACTCAGCAGCTGGATCTGAAACTGCAGTTATTGGATTCCAAACTGGATCTTTTGGATTCGAAAATCAAACTATGGGAGTCTAAGCCTGATGAGTTGGATATCAGGTTACACGAATTAGATGATCGTATCAGAACCCTGGCATTTGACCCTCAGGAATTGAATTCGAAATTCAATAAGATCGATTCCATGATCCGGGAAATGGAAAAAACAGAACTGCCTCCTGTCATTCCTGAACGGTATATTCAGGAAAGGGAGTTGGAATATCATAAGGATTACAGGTCTGCGATCATGATGGACCCGGTTCGTCTTTTTGAAGGGACATTTCAATTATCATATGAACGATTGATCACCGATAAATTATCTGTCGGTTTATCGGGTCTGGCAACGTATGCAACGGAAAGGGGACTGACCAATTATTTTTTCACCAACCAGGAATTGTCATATTACAGTTTAGCATCTGATTCTTATGTAGATTACCAGGGTGAATCAATTGCAGGTGGGGGAGTCATCCTGCAGTGCAGGGATTATTTGCTGGCCGATTATCCATCCAGAAAAAAACCGCCATCAGGTTTGTATGCGGCTCCACAATTATTATACAGAAGAATTCTGATTACCGGTGAAAGTATGGA
>CAZGOR010000402.1:1395-3737 GCA_964527875.1 uncultured Bacteroides sp.
CGAGGAATGGGTAGAGAAAGAAATAAAACAGCGTTTGAACGTATTCTCAGCAGGAGCGGTCATTGGGGCCAGGATACCTTTCATGAAGGTCCTGTTCGTGGATTTATTTGTCGGCGGGAATATCAGGTTGAGTAAATATGATAAGGAAGCAGGTTTTACAAAATACAAAGACTGGTATAACATAGATTTCTCCGGTGTGTTCCCGACAGCAGGTGTGGGGATAGGGATATTGAAATAGTTCAAGGTTCTAAGTTCAAAGTTCAAAGTTAGGTGTGGGCGGGGGGAGTGGGTGTGAAGTATTGCCGGTTGCTAACCGGCAATTTCACCAACATCGGATGAAAAAGTAACCCTGGTTGTTAACCAGGGTAAATGGTTATCGATTCCAAGTTCCAGATTAGGTGTGTGTTTGGGAAGTAGTTGTGTAGAAGTGGTTCAGTAGGTCTGTGTATTCAGGAATGAAGCGAGTCAACCCCCGAATGCTATTCGGGGGTAATAACTTAACATAATTTGTTCGTCCCAAACTTTAATTATGGCAAGTTCCTTATATGCTTTTACAACTGGCTTGAAGACGATGATCATAGAGTGTTTTATTCAATCATAACCAGAAGATTGATTTGTGTTAAACCATTATCTGCGAATTCAATAGACTTTTGCGCAAATTGTCTTGAAGCATCATCAACAGCTTCCATTACTGTTTTGATAACTAGTTCTCTCTCTTTTTTCTCAAGAATTATAGCACCGATAACTGTTCCTAGTGGAAATGTTAAAATTGCGACCGGCAGCATCCATACCAAATGTTTATTTCCCAATTGATTAACGGAGTTTCCAGTTATATCAAAAAGTTTATTTCCATTATTATCTAATGCTATCATTTTAGCGATGATATTTTTATTACCGGTACGAGCAAATCCCATATAGTAATCCATTATCATTTCATTATTCAATTCCTTATAATTACCCTTAGTACTGCTCAGATTAATATTTACTTTCTTGTAATATGAACTTAAACTTTTATCAAGCATTTCTTTTGTAACATCATTAAGAAATGTAAAAAAGAATACAGTTTTATTTCTACAACCAGCCTCCTCTAATTTTTGTATCATTATTTCTCGTGCATTTTCAGACTTCAGGGGTATACCCAGACAACGTATCGGACCTTTTTGTGTCTTTTCTGTTTCGTCGTCTACCATCTTAATAAAACAACCACATATTTCCGGACAAATTAATTGCAGATCAATTTGATCTTTAACGGGTTCAAGCCGTCCATCATGATATGCCTGTGACATACGGTAATCATTCATTCCCTGATTAAGAGGCAAAGATGTGATATAAATATCAGCGCATCCTGATAAAAGAATCAGGATACTAAAAACAAACAAAACTCTAATTGTTTTCATAATTATTTGTTTTAGATTTCAGAAAATAATATTTGGGTTTTTATTCATAGTCAATTTCAACCAAATATCTTTTCCAATGATCTGGTATTTCGCTTAGACAATAAATCTGTAATACTTTTTCTGTATTGCTTTCATTAATTTGTGATTTATCAAGTTCTGCATGTATATTATCCATTTCAATTTTGTACATGGCACCAGTAATAGGATCAACGATTAACATACCAATAAGACCGCCAAATAGTAAATTTCCGATATACCACATATCCATGTCACTATGAATTGAATAATTTTTGGAAATATAGCCCTCCTTTTCAAATTTTATTAAATACGTTGCAGGTTTGAAATATCCTGATCCTGATTTTAAGGTCACCATGGCAGGTGTTGTCCCTTCGAAAACAGTCACATGTTTATCATTAGTAACAGTAACTTTTGCATTACTTGGATTGCTGTTTAATGACACCGGATATTTACTTGTACTAACTATTGTAGCACAACTGTAAAGAATAAAAGTTACAAACATTAGAAATAAAATTCTCTTAAAAATGATTAATTTTTTCATCTTAATTTTGATTTATAACATGAATGTTTAATTAGAATCAATTATAATTCTGTTTTAAATTCTGAATTATTAAAGCATTAGAAATGAAGAAATTTTAAAGTAAGTTAGTAAATTAATTTGGAATGTCAAGTATTATTTTGATTAAACAGTTTCTAAATTTATCTAAAATCCGGAATAGAGTTAAGAACCGAGAACTATTGTTCTGGTTGTTAACCGGGGTGAATGGTTCTTGGTTTTCGTACGCCTGTACCGAACGTCCACCTGACCGAATTATTTGGCCAGGATACATTCTGGCGGGGTTTTAAATTCCCCAAAGGGAGTCAAACTATGATTAACGAGACTGTCTAAAAAGTAGTATAAACCACAGAGTCCACAGAGTTTTCACA
>CAZGOR010000403.1:0-3732 GCA_964527875.1 uncultured Bacteroides sp.
AATGGGGCATTGATCATCTTCTGCGCTTACAACAGGAGGATGGCAGTGTATTATCCATTGTTGGCGAATCTCATGCGAGTCCTCCTTCATCTGCTTCGGGACCAAGCTATTACGGACCTGCGAGTACCTCAGCAACATTAAATACTGCTGCTGCCTTTGCCCTTTGCTCAAAAGTCTACCGTTCAATCGATCAGATTGATTATGCAGATACACTTTTAACCAGAGCTGTTAAAGCCTGGGATTGGGCAGAGGAAAATCCTGCAGTAATTTTTAATAATAACAATCCGGATTACAGTTCTCTGGGACTGGGTGCAGGCAATCAGGAAGTTGGGGATTATGGCAGGGGGATGATCAAACTTGAAGCAGCATGTTATCTTTTTGAAGTAACCGGGAAGGAAAAATACCGGGATTATTTTGACACCCATTACCAGGATTGCCATTTAATGGAATGGACATGGGCCTATCCTTATGAAGCCCTGAACCAGGAAGTACTGTTGTATTATACAACACTGGAAAATGGAACACAATCAGTACAGACGGATATTCAAAACGTATACAGGAATGCGGTTGTCAGCGGGGAGGATAACCTGGCTGCATATATCAATCAAAAAGATCCATACCTGGCCTATATAAAAGATTATACATGGGGCAGCAACTCCATAAAAGCCTGCCAGGGTAACATAGCTTACAATTTAATTATATATGATCTGGATCATGATACAGCTATTACAAAGGATGCTGCTTTATCATATATAAACTACCTGCATGGAGTAAATCCATTGAATTTCGTTTATCTGTCGAATATGCACAGCTATGGTGCCGAAAACGGGGTAAATGAATTTTATCACTCGTGGTTTTGTAATCAAAGCTCCAGGTGGGACCGGGTTGGGGAATCAACCTACGGTCCTGCCCCGGGTTACCTGACCGGTGGGCCAAATCCTTCATATGATTGGGCTGATTGCTGTCCCTCCGATTGTGGATCAAGCTCAAATAACAGTCTTTGTACCTCGGAATCAATTGATCCACCTAAAAACCAGCCGAAACAGAAATCGTATAAAGATTTCAATACCAGCTGGCCACTTAACTCATGGGAAGTAACTGAAAACAGTTGTGGCTACCAGGTGAATTATATCAGGCTTTTATCAAAGTTTGTAATAGCAGGCCTTGATTGCAACGGTGATGAGAACGGAACAGCCTACTTTGATTCCTGCGGGGTATGCGCCGGGGGAAATACAGGCATCATACCAATTCATGATAAGAATGCTTGCCCATCAGGAACAGGCTCTTTAAAAGAAGATAAATTATTTAATATTTATCCGAATCCGAACAAAGGCCTTCTTTATTTAACAAGTAACCAAACAATTCCATTTCGCCTTTCAGTGATCAACATTATGGGGAAAGTTGTGATTAACACTAATACCCGGGGTAATACAACCATTGATACGAGTTTTTTAATGCCGGGTTTTTATGAAATAGTTATTAAAGTTCAGGATAAAATAATCAGACAGAAATTGGTGAAGTTGTGAATTGGTGAATTGGCAAATTGGTATATTGGTAAATTGGTATATTAGTATATTGGTATATTGGTATATTTGTGTGTTTGGGTGTGGGTGTTGGATGTGTTACTCATGAGACTGTCTAAAAAGTAGTATAAACCACAGAGTCCACAGAGTTTTCACAGAGTCCGCAGAGAAGTAACTTTCTTAATATCAAACCTCTGTGAACTCTGTTTAATCTCTGTTTCCTCTGTGGTTAAATGTTTTAATAGACTTTTTAGACAGCCTCATGAGTGAGTGAATGTCTAAGCCTACTCGAAATACTTTAAATACCAGTTATTTTCGTCCAGGAGCAAGTTATATATCTGTTCACGCTGGCCTTCAGGAAATTTTGCTGATACTTTTTCAGCCAGGAAGGATGGATCATTCCTTCTTTTAGCTACACGGATGAGGTCATAGAACCGTTCTCCTTCATAAGCCAGTTCCCTGGCTTTCTCATCAAGTATCTCTTCTTCCAGCAAGTATTGTTTTGCAAGTAAATTACCTGTGAGGTCCCTGTAATCTATAATTTCGTTCGAAAAAGGATCATGCGTATAGACGATGTTTGTAATTCTGATTCCATCATACCCACTACCTAATCCAATACGTCCCCGCACTCCCATCTGTGGCCTTGGCGGGTAACCATAATTGCTTCCATCATTTGTAATATTAACCGCGTTGCTGATAAATGGTTTGACTTCTCCTCCCCGTTCGAATTCCCACCATGCATATATTTCTGCCATGTAAAGATGTATTCCTGCAGCGCGGTAAATGATAAAGTTTGGATCCTGGTCAAACCGGTTTTTGCCGATAGAATATTTAAAAACCACTGTATCAGCTCCCTCCATAATATTATTGGCACTTCTGAAATCGCCTCTTGATTTTAAGGTAAGCATTTCCAGATAATCTTCCCCAGTAATAGCAAGTCCGTTTTTCACATATAAATAAGATGAACCGTACCCACGGTAAAAATCGCTGGGTACTCCGGGGAAAATCATTCTTGACCTGTTAGGATTTTGAAGATCCTCATTTATTACCTGATTTCTCCATACTGTTTCCCAGTTAGTAATGGCAAAACGGGTCGGTTTAAGCATATAGTTGTGTGGTGCCCATGGTTCAAAAAGAGATTGTAAATCGTTTTGCTGAAAATATCCTTTACCGAACCAGATAGTAAAAATATGCTCCTGGTTATCAATATTGAGAAAAATATTCTGCCAGTTCATATAGGAAAAACTACTTGTAAGCTGATACCTGTAATTTTCTGTCGCATTAAATATGATCTTCCTGAAATGCTCGTTAGCTTTAAGAAAATCTCCTTCAGTAAGATACATAACTCCAAGAAGGGCATGCATGGCCCAGGTGTTCCAGATGGTAACTTCCCATGTATAGTCATCATTATCGATATAATGAATGACACCAACTGCCTTAATGTCGTTTTCAAGCTGGTTTGTAAATACATCAATAATCATTTGCAGGTCATACAGCTGTTTTTCAAGTGTTACCGGATTGTTATAAATGGTATCATTATAATAACCGTCCCTGGCAAAACTGATGTAAACACTATCGATATATGTACCTGATGAATTTACATATTCTTCAATCTCTTCCATCGTAGCCAGGGATTCATGAATAAAGGGTACTTTCCCATAAATTCTTACAGCATTAAAGTAAGTCCAGGCACGCATACAGAGTGCTTCACCATACAGCCTGTCATAATTCGTGACCGGGGAGTCAGGATCAAGTACCTCAGGATGTTCTTTTTCAAGAATCCGGATAAAATTATTGCATGCTGCGATAAGTTTGAAGAAATTTGTAGGAGACGCATACCTGTTGGTTTTAGAAACATTGAAATTGTGTATTTCTACCAGATCAGCATCTGCATTCTCAGTTACTGTCAACAAATCTCCCCGCAGTTCACCCAGAATAATCAATTGTTCAACAAGCTGTTGCTGCAAACCGTATAATCCCATTTCTATTGAACGATATTCATACCAGTCATCATACAATTGCTCTTCTGTTATATTCAATTCCTGTTCAGGGTCAAAGAATTTTTCACATGATGAAAAAAAGATCATTGAGATCAATACGGGAATGATGATACCTGAATATTTAACAAATTTGCTCATTTTCAAAATTTAGAGTCCAATTTTTATACCTGCAATAAATTGGCGGCATTGCGGTGCCAGACCGTAATCGA
>CAZGOR010000404.1:0-3732 GCA_964527875.1 uncultured Bacteroides sp.
TTCGCCGGATTCAGGATCGATCACCTGGAGACAATCGATCGTTTTAAACCATACCTTGTCAGACTGGTCCACATATACACTGAAAACGACCGGATCTCTCATCATTGAACTATCCGATATGAAAGGCAGGAACACATTAAAAGCCCCGGTTTTGCGATCGAGCATATTCAGTCCCCTGTTCGTTCCTATCCATATATTGCCTTTGGAATCTTCTGCTATGGATCTGATATAATTATTACTTATCGAGTTTTCATTGAATGGCTGGTTACGGAAGTGCTGAAATACATATCCGTCATATTTGTTCAACCCATCACGGGTACCTACCCAGAGAAATCCAATACTATCCTGATAAACAACCGTTACATGGGACTGACTTAATCCTTCAAGGGCTGTGAATAATTGAGCTTCAATACGGTTTTGCTGTGCCGCTGAATTTCCCTGGCCACTGATATATATCAGACCGGATAAAAATAAGCATATGTATATTCTGCTTCTCATACAATCAGTCTAAATTAATACATATTGGCTTATTCTCAATACGTTTATGGGAAGATATATTTAATTACCGGATAATAATAATATCCATGAAGGTAATATCAACGATTGTTGTGTCCCGGCTGATATATTGATAAATATATATAGCATAGCTTCTTAAGGGGGGTATGATGTGACACCTGCAAAAAAAGACACGAAGAGTTGAATCCCCGTGTCTTTCATATTTATTAGCAAATCGTAAATACGGTCTCAGGCTCCTGCCTTTTTTGCCATACCCTCTATCATTGGTGTAGTCAGGGATTTTGGTCTTTCGATCGGATAAAGCAATGCACGGTCCCAGATGATGTTGGCACATATCCCGATTGATCTTCCCATACCAAACAAGACAGTATAGAAATCGTAATCAGTGATTCCATAATACCATTGAATAACACCGGAATGTGCATCAACGTTTGGCCACGGATTTTTTGCCTTACCCTGTTCGGTCAGGATCGGCGGTACCACTTTAAACAAAATATCAACATATCTGAAGAGTTCATAATCTTTCATATGTTTGAGAGCAAACTGCCTTTGCATCATATACCTTGGATCGGTTTTTCTCAGCACGGCATGACCGAATCCCGGTATGACCTGGCCGGCATTGAGTGTATCCCATACAAATTTTTTCATTTCTTCATCTGAAGGGATTTTGCCCCCCATTTTATCACGCAGATCCTGTATCCACCTGAGCACTTCCTGGTTTGCCAGTCCATGCAATGGACCCGCCAGGCCGTTGAGCATGGCAGATATTGCCAGATAAATGTCTGAGAGAGAGCTTGCGACAAGATGGCCGGTATGTGCACTTACATTGCCACTCTCATGATCGGCATGCAAAATAAAATACATCCTCGAGACATCATCATATGGCTTATCGATACCGATCATATTTGCAAAATCACCTCCAAAGTCAAGTTTTGGATCCGGTTTATTCTTTTTACCTTCACGGTATAATTTGGTATAAATATGTGCTCCAATTTCAGGAAGCTTGGCAAGAAGATTCAATGCATCTTCGTAAGTAGAACTCCAATAATCCATTTTTGACACGCCGGCATTATAATCCTTCCTGAAAAGAGAATCCTTGCTCATGGCCAGGATAGCTGCTGAAAAGATGGTCATCGGATGAGAGTTTGCCATTGCATCAATGACATCGTAAACACATTGTGGTAACGTGCGTCTCTTTTTAAGATCGTCAATAACATCGTTCACCTCTTCCTCAGTCGGGATATCCCCGGTGAAAAGAAGATATAAAAGTCCCTCGACGTATGGCATTTCAGCTCCGGATGGTTTGGGCAGCTTCTCAAAAACCTCCGGCAATGTGTATCCACGATAACGGATCCCTTCGTTTGGATCAAGATAGGAAATATCTGTTACAAGGCACTTGATACCCCGCATACCGCCAAGGATCTGGGAAACTGTGATATTATCAATAACCGTCTTTCCACACTCTTTAAAAAGTTTCTGAGTCTTTGGCCGCTGCTCTTGGATTTTTTCGAATAGTTTTTCTTTTAGTTTCGACATGGTATTTATAATTTTTAATTAAACGATATAGTATCAACGCGCTGTGCGATTGACTCGATAATGTTGATAATGAGGGATTTGTAGAGTCCCGGGTACCCGGGACTCTACAAAAAAATATATGATTCAATTACTAAGTTCTTTCATCTTTCAATCGCACAACGCGATAGTATCAGTAAATTCTAATCCTTTTCGAATATAATAATTTTAGAGAAGAAAGGGAAAGAACTTCAATGTTATTTCCCTTGTTTTACAGCATATAATTACACTATAGATATTTGAAATCACGTCCCGGGAATCTTGCGGAAACACCCAGCGATTCTTCAATACGCATCAACTGGTTATATTTTGCTATCCTGTCGGAACGGGAAGCTGATCCCGTTTTTATCAGACCCGTATTAAGTGCCACAGCCAGGTCGGCAATAAAAGTATCTTCCGTTTCACCCGACCGGTGTGATATCACAGTAGTCATCCCATTTTGTGTGGCCAGCTGGACCGCATTAATGGTTTCGGTGAGTGTTCCGATCTGGTTAACCTTGATAAGGATGGAATTTGCAACTTTTTCATCTATTCCTTTTTTTAATCTTTTCACATTGGTTACGAACAGGTCGTCTCCCACCAGTTGTACTTTATGACCAATGGTTTTATTCAGTTCCGCCCATCCTTCCCAGTCATCTTCATCAAGACCATCTTCGATGGATACAATCGGATAGTCCTCTATCCATTTTTTCCAGTAAGCAACCATATCGGAGGAAGTCATCACCTGGTTTGTAGATTCAAACTGGTAAACCTTCTTTTCTTTATTGTAAAATTCTGAAGCAGCAGGATCGAGTGCAATAACGATATCATTGCCGGCTTTAAAACCTGCTTTACCTATGGCCTCAATCACAACTTCAATGGCTTCTTCATTTGAACCCAGGTTCGGGGCAAATCCGCCCTCATCACCCACATTTGTCGACTGCCCCCTGGACTTCAGCACTGACTTCAGATTATGAAACACCTCGGCTCCCATTCTCAGCGCTTCAGCAAACCTGGTGGCACCAACCGGCATGATCATGAATTCCTGAATATCTATTTTATTATCAGCATGTTGCCCGCCATTCAGGATATTCATCATGGGGATGGGAAGAGTATTTGCATTCACACCCCCGATATACCGGTATAATTGCTGACCTGTCATCTGTGCAGCTGCCTTGGCACATGCCAGAGATACACCAAGAATGGCATTAGCTCCAAGATTGCCTTTGTTTTCCGAACCATCAAGCTCAATCATTTTTGCATCAATCTCATTCTGGTCAGTAACAAACATCCCTGTCAATCCTTCATTAAGTACTTTATTGACATTTTCAACCGCCTTTAAAACACCTTTGCCAAGAAATCTGCCTTTGTCTCCATCTCTTAGTTCGACAGCTTCATGGACCCCTGTAGAAGCTCCCGACGGAACAATAGCCCTGCCAATGATACCGTCTTCTGTCATAACATCTACCTCAACTGTAGGATTACCCCTTGAGTCAAGGACTTCTCTTGCCTGAATATTAACAATTTGTGACATGATATATAGTTTTTAGTTGTTATTTAACCTTAAAGGTACACAAAGGTCATCACAAAGGACACCAGGGAATAAATAAAAAAGAGGCTGTCTAAAAAGTAGTATAAACCACAGAGTCCACAGAGTTTTCACAG
>CAZGOR010000405.1:0-3730 GCA_964527875.1 uncultured Bacteroides sp.
AGTCGCTTCGCTCCTTCGGGATGACTTGATTCTAAAGACGCACAAAACTGATCGGACGACAACTGATTATCACTCGTATCTCAACGATTCTGCCGGATTTTGTAAAGCTGCCCCAATCGTTCGAAGGCTGGTAATGATAACAGCAATCAGCAATGCCAGTGATGCCGCCGCAACGAAAAACCACCATGGTATATCGATACGAAACGCGAAATTCTGTAACCATTTTTTCATTATAAACCAGGCAGCGGGCCAGGCAAAAATGTTGGCCATCAATACCCATTTCGCAAAACTTAAATTCAACTGGTTCACAATCCCTGACACATTGGCCCCAAGTACCTTCCTGATACCAATTTCTTTTACCTTCTGTTCAGCGATATAGGAAGCCAGTCCGTATAATCCCAGGCAGGCAATAAATATGGCCAGCAGTGAGAAAATAGTAAACAATTTCCTGGTTCGTATTTCATTATCATAAAGATGCTCATAATCATCGTCAAGAAAGGAATATTCAAAAGGAGTATCCGGAACAAATTCATTCCAGATTTTTTCTATTTCATTAATCGATGATCTGATACGATCAGTTTGAAGTCTGACCGATATATAATTTTCGTTCCTCTTATAATAGCCATCCGAAAGGAATAGCGCCTGAGGCCTGATTTCCGAATGAAGTGATTCATAATGATAATCTTCAACGACTCCAATCACGTGGAAAATTCCTCTTTCATTAGACCAGTTATTGATTTTCCTCCCTAAAGGATCATCCCATGCCAGTAATTCAACGGCCTTTCTGTTTAATACAACAGCAGCTGAATCTGACGGAAACCCCCTGGAAAAGAATCTTCCGTCAGCCAGTTTTAACTTTAACGTTTGAAGAAAGTCATAATCACATATACATAAATTCAATGTAAAACTTTCTTCCACACCCTCGGCTCCGAATCCGATATTTGAAAAACCTGTTCCGGGTAATGAAGCCGATCCTGATACACTGAGAATAGTACTTTGCTTAAGCAAAGTTTCTTTCAAAGGCTCAGCATAATCTCCAAGAGAACCTGGATTATGAATCACGAGTACCTGTTCTTTATCAAATCCCAGTTCTTTATTCTGGAAATAAAGAAGTTGCTGATAAACGACCAGTGTCGCAATGATTAAGAATATTGAAATGGAAAATTGTATGATAACCAGGATATTTCTTAACCAATAACCGCTCTTGCCTGTACCTGTTTGTCCTTTCAGGATCATAACAGGTTTAAATGAGGATAATAAAAGTGCAGGATATGAGCCTGAAACAATACCGACAACAACTCCAAGTAATATGAATGATGGAATGATGATCCAGTTATCAAAATAATGTATTTCCAGAGGACACCCGACAAAATTCCTGTAAACCGGCATAAGGCTTTCTACAATGATGATGCCGATAACAAGGGCAATAAAACTCAGGAAAACAGATTCGGTTATGAATTGCCGGATGAGTTTGTTCCTGAGGGAACCCACCACTTTCCGCATCCCAACTTCCCGAATCCTGAGGGATGATTTTGCCGTTGTCAGGTTCATAAAATTGATGCAGGCAATAAGCAGAATAATAAATCCTATAATCGAAAAAATATAAACATATGTTTCGTTTCCGTTTGGTTCAAATTCACCGTTCAAATCTGAAGTTAAATGTATATCAGTAAGCGGCTGGAGATAGTATTCCCAGTAATTGCCTTTTGAGACCCAATCGTCAAAAGATTCCCCGCCCATGTATTTCCTTGTAAAATCTTTAAGTTTTACCTCCAGGCTATCCTTTGAAGCTCCCTCAACAAGAACCAGGTAAGTGATAAAGTTATTGGATGTCCATCCCGTATTATTGATTAATTGTGGAAAACTTGTCAACGAAACCAGAAAATCATAATGAAAATGAGAATTTGAAGGCATATCTTCCGAGATGCCGGTAATTTTATAATCAATATCACCCTCTCCACGTGGAGATTCATATGTTAATACTTCACCTGTCACATCAATACGTCCAAAATATCTTCCGGCAGTACTCTCCGAAATAACCATTGTATTTGGTTCCACCAGGACTTTTTTAGGATTACCAAAAATTAAGGGCACAGAAAATACATCATAAAATGTTGAATCGACAGCAAAAACATTATCTTCATAATGCGTCTGACCAAGATATTTAATAGGAATTTGACCAATATTTAAAAATTTCACTCCGGTTTCGATTTCCGGAAATTCTTCAAGTAATTTAAGAAATGTAATAGCAGATGAATATGTCTGGTGGATTTTAGTATCTCCGATGGATGCCCTTACGGCTACCCTGTAAATTCTGCCGGTTTTTTCATGGTAATTATCATAACTCTTCTCATAGAAAACGAATAGCATGATCATGATACTACAGGCTATTCCAATCGCGAGACCCAGAATATTGATAAATGAGAAACTTTTATACCTGCTCATGTTTCTCCAGGCAACCTTCAAGAAATTTTTAAACATAAAAGGATTCTTTTAGCGATTCATAAATATAAAGACCCCGGTATTTTTAAAAAGATGCTTAAAATTAGTTTTTCCCGGACTTCACGCTTTTTATATGAGTGCAGTAACAAAGGCGTCTTGGTTAAATCCGGGGAGATTCCTCGGTCGCTTCGCTGCGCCTTAGGCGCATGACTCGATTCTGAAGACACCTGCAATGTTAAGATTAACTACTGAATTATCTACTGAATTAACTACTGAATTATCTACTGAATTAACTACTGATTAACAACTGAGGCCCTGCAAATAATGACAAGATTGATTACATTTATACCGGATTTACAGTGACGTAGAAACACTGAATAAAATCCATACGTTATGAAAAAGACATTAATCGTACTGTGTGGTTATCTGCTTCTGTTCATCATTTCAATTATGATGATTCATCCTGTATTCTCCCAACAGACAAAAAAGCAGGAAGAGATTGATGCGAAGGTCAGAAAATTCCTTGACAGCCGGAGATACAGCTGGCATGATATGAATGTTCCGGCATCTGACGGACGTATTCTGTATGACCTTATTATCAAACATGGCTACACTAAAGCTCTTGAGATCGGGACATCCACGGGCCATTCCGGGATCTGGATTGCCTGGGCATTGAGCAAAACCGGCGGAAAACTGATCACAATTGAGATTGATGAAAGAAGGCACAAAGAAGCCCTGGCAAATTTCAAAGAGGCTGGTTTATCGGACTATATTGATGCCAGGCTGGGTGATGCACACAAGCTGGTCCCTGCCTTGGAAGGTCCATTTGATTTTGTGTTCAGTGATGCAGATAAGTACTGGTACACAAATTATATCAAAGCTGTATTACCAAAACTTGAAAATGGCGGATGTTTTACAGCCCATAATGTGTCAAAACAGAGCAGACTCGGTGGAATACGTGAATTTGTGAACTTTATTGAGAACGAATCCAGTCTTGAAACGTCCTACGCCCGGTCGAGCCGGGCCGGGATCTCGATTAGTTATAAGATAAAATAAACAGGGTAACATGGTTACAGGGTAGCAGGGCCTCAGGATTATAAGCTCACAATTGTCACAGTTGTCGCAGTTGTCTCAGCGGGAGTTGCAGGGTAACAGGTGAGCAAGGGATTACAGGATCTAAAGGGAAGAAGGCTAAGTTTAAGGCTAAGGCTAAGACCAAAGAAGAAATAGTGTGAAGGTATGAAATTAAAAAGGTATAAAAGTTCTACCGATTGCTAATCGGTAGCAA
>CAZGOR010000406.1:0-3717 GCA_964527875.1 uncultured Bacteroides sp.
ACCTCAGCCTTTAGACTGGGGTTGTTGAAAAAAATAAACGTTGTATATCTTTCACCTGCATTAAAATAAGGCATCAAAGATAGTATAATATTTAACTATTGCTAAAAAATATTCTCATGCGCTCATAGAATTCCGTTTCATATTCTTTCAGGCTGATTTCCCATTTTAATTTTCCTGATCTCATTAATTATAAGATGAAAAAAAATGTGTTTTGGTTGCCTGACCAGGTATAATTTTTCAGATTTTATTTAATTGAATCGGAATTTTAAACTACAGAAATTATAGAGAGTTCCCACAGAGGACCACAGAGAAATTACAGAGAGCGCCTCAGAGGAATTTTGTCAAAAACTGACCGGAGTGGTTTGGGTTATTTCTTCGAAGAAGATAATTCCATCATAGTTTGCCGGCAACGAGATTGTATCATAATAATATGCATCATCCAAAGGGCAATATGAAGCGCCAATAAACCGTAATTTCATTGGCCCAATGAGCCATACTGCATTTTCGTTTGTATTATTAATATGTCTCAGATCCAGGAAAAAAATCGGGATCGCTGCACTGTGGAAATGATAAGCATAACTGTTCTCATCAGGTAGTGCTGCGGAATGTACCCAAAAAGTATATGCATGACCCTCGCATCTGTCCCATGCATAAAACCGCCCGCTGTAAAATTCTGTGGCAATCACATAATAATCATTGCCGTATTGTTCTTTCAGGCGGGCTCCCAGCATTTGTGCTTTACCCCCGGCATCCTCGAGATAACAATTCCCTACATGGCCGTTATGTGCCCATATAACCACTTTGCCGCTATCCAGAAGGTTTCCGATGATCCAGTTTACGTTATCCATGTTGAATTCATCCCTGATATCGAGGTCTGGCAGACCATTCCTGAGGTTATACCAGATTATCCAGTTAGGCTCAAGGTTTAATGCAATCCTAAATATTATATTATAGTCTTTTTCAGAACCTGATAATGTATATTCATCTTTATTGGATTCGAGAAAATCACAGACATAACAAGCATCTTCAGTGGTGTAATTTTCCAGTCTGCTTTTTATTGTTTCGGATTTTTCCGGATCAATGTATTGCAGATAATTTATGATCAGATTGGTGGCTTCAGTCCAATTATGGAATGCACAATCATAACCAAAATAACTTATCGGAGGATCTTCCCCATCAGCCGAATGCTGAACATTATATGTCCTCATCCAGTCGATCAGATCCCGCATTTCCTGGTATCTCCAGGTACCAAGTTTCTGGTGAGCAGTAGTGGCAGTACCTTCGCCATTAGTAATATAATCATTGATATACAATGAGTTAGGAAAGCCGGCTTCCATAAGAATCGCAGTAAATCCCATTTCTTCAATGAGGTATTTTGAGATTTTCTGACGGATTCCCCAGAACTCCGCCGTTCCATGATTGGCTTCACCAAGGCCGACAATCCGGGCATCACCTATTTTTTCTTTCAGTACAGACAGGTTGTTTTCTGCAATATCAGGATCAGCAGAGTTTATGATGACCGCATGCTGCTGTAACCAGGTTTTGTTTTTATTTTCAGGAAGATCATCTTCAATTTCCTTGCAGGAGATGAAATTGATCAGGCATAATACACCCGTGACCAAAAGGATTGGTAATTGAAATATTTTCATCTTTCTACTCTATTAAGATTTCTACTCTAATAAGATGATTCCAAGTTATGAATTTTTATTGAATTTTGTAATTCATTAACCACAGAACACAGAGTAAAAAAAGAGAGCCACAGAGTGAATTCCTCTGTGGCTCTCTGTGTAATCTCTCTGTGATTGAATGATTATTTATTAAAAACTACGTTGGAATGTGTCCGGTTAACAACCGGACTTTTCTGTCATTCTCCACGTTGTTGGAATGTGTCCGGTTAACAATCCCACCCTCCCGCCTGACTGTGTCATTCGGGCAGGAACGTGTCGTTCGATATGGGCGGGCGGGGTTTTCTATTTCACCCAACGTTATTGCAACTGCCGATTGGCAAACGGAAATAACTCAAACCCTATACTCACACACACTCAATATACCAAGTATACCAATATACAAATTCACAAATTGCTTGCTTCCGCAAGGCCACAGACATATCACGCTCGCGAATGTTTGCTGCGCAAATATTTCACGAATTCAAACACACACCCAATCCTCACACACACCAATATACCAGTATACCAATAAACCAATATACAAATTGCTCGCTCCTGCAAGGCCACAGACATATCACGCTCGCGAATGTTTGCTGCGCAAATATTTCACAAATTCATCAATACTCGAATCCACAAACTCACACACACGAATTCACGAATTCACAAATTCTCTCTGATATTCGACCTAACAGGTTTGGTTCAACCTGTCAGGTCTTTCGTATCCACACCCAATCCTCACACACACGAATTCACGAATTCAATCTGATATTCGACCTAACAGGTTTGGTTCAACCTGTCAGGTCTTTCGTATCCACACCCAATCCTCACACACACCAATTCACCAATTTACAAATTCACAAATTAACCAATTTACAAATTCACAAATTCACCAATTTACAAATTCACAAATTCACCAATTTATCCTTCTTTTCTTCTTCTTCTCAACCTGATTGTTTTATTCGGAATAATCGGCCTGGCCCATATGCCAATGGCAAATATATATCCGAAAGTGACGAGCAGGAATAGCATTGCAAAACGGAGTTCAAATAACTGGCTTAGTCCGCCAATGATCCAGGGTACAACAGCACCACCAGCGATTCCCGTCACCAATATGCCTGAAAATGAACCATGATGCTTTTCCATGGAATTCAGGGCAAGTGAAAAAATAATGGAATAGAGGACAGAAATGGTGAATCCGATAGCAGGGAAGGCCCATTTTGCAATATCACCGGGTCCGAATAATGCTAACATCAGGCAGATCAGAGATAATGAAACCGCTCCCAGCAGGATTTTCTTGCTGTCAAACAGTTTCAACAAAAGCAGACCTAATGCACATCCAAACATCATCATTCCCCAGAACCATCCAACAGCGCTGGCACCAATCGTATTGGGATCAAAACCATGATATCTTTCCAGGAATGTAGAGATCCAGTAACTTACACCCTGTTCTGTACCAACGTAACAAAATATCCCGAGAAAATACAGGATAACAATACGTTTTTTGAACAACTGGAGGATCACAGACCATGCACCTACCTGTTCTTCCTTGGTACGTTCTACTCTTGGGAATCTGGAAACAAACAGAAGCAGGATCATGAGCAATGTGATAACCAGGAAAAACCAGTACATCGATACCCAGGGCATACCCTGTGGAGTAAGTTTTGACATTGTACTGATGATAAAATCGGAATGATCAGGTGATGTCTGCAGGTTCAAGACAAAGTATTTATAGATATGGGGTCCAATATAGGAAGCACCACCGAAGATCAACTGGGCCATGACGGAGTTGAAGGCAAAGTGTTCCTCGCCTCCGGCAACCCTTAACAGCGGGTTAATGGCTACCTGCAGTATGGCAAAACCTGCACCGACAATGAATAAAGTACCCAGGAAAACATTGAACTTCGGGATCAGGACAAACATGATAACTCCCGCGAGAACAAGGATAAATGAGCCGATCATAGTCTTCTTCTCCTTGTATGCCTCAACGAGCATGCCTCCCGGAATGGACATTACTCCATAAGCCAGGAAAAGTGCCATGGGCAGAAAACCA
>CAZGOR010000407.1:0-3704 GCA_964527875.1 uncultured Bacteroides sp.
GCAAAGGCTTTTGATGGTAAAATAGTCTTAGCCCCTTCCTCAATATATCCTCCCCATATTCCATTTACATCAAGGCTTGGACGGGAACCAACCCTTTCCATCGTTGTATAACCTTCTTCTCCTCCAACCTCATCTACACCAATAGCTTTCTTATACTGATCCAGATCAAAAGGTGCCCTGGCCATTTCCTGTCTTTCTTTTTCACTTATCTCAAGAACATCATCGTAAAATCCTGGGATGGTAATCCTGTTTTTATCATCTTTTAAAGAGGCAATCATTTGACATAGCACATTAACAGGATTGACAACGGCACCACCAAACAATCCTGAATGAAGATCCCTGTTGGGACCGATCACCTCCACTTCCATATAGCTAAGTCCCCTCAAACCAACTGTAATAGAAGGTAAATCAGTCGCGATCATGGTTGTGTCAGATACCAGAATAATATCATTCCTGATCAAATCTTTGTTCTGAATGCAGAATTCCTTTAAGCTTGTTGATCCCACTTCTTCCTCCCCTTCAATCATAAATTTAACATTACACGGCAACGTATTGGTCTTAACCATCAATTCAAATGCCTTCAGATGTATGAATAGTTGCCCCTTATTATCATCAGCTCCACGGGCATATATCTTTTCATCCCGTATTTCAGGTTCAAAAGGTGGGGATTTCCATTCATTTATCGGGTCTTCCGGTTGCACATCATAATGCCCATAAACCAGGATAACCGGCAACCCCGGGTCAATTATTTTTTCTGCATAAATAACCGGCTGTCCTGTTGTTAGCATTACCTCAGCTTTGTCGACACCTGCCTCCAATAATTTTAGTTTTATCAGCCCGGCTACCCGCAACATATCATTTTTATTCTCAGCCCTGGCACTGATTGAAGGAATTCTCAAAATTTCAAATAATTCTTCCATAAAACGTTCTTTATTGCCGTCAATGAATTTTTTAATGTGTTCCATGATTTTCAGTTGTTTATTCAGTTGTGATTCATAATTTGTGGTTAAATTGTTAAATTGTTAAACTGTTAAATTGCTATTCTAAGTCATATATTATTAACCATTTAACCATTTATTCCTGTGCTTCAGTTGTTTTTCAATAGTGTCTTAATAGTTGCTCTAATAGTCACTTATGTCTTTAGAATCAAAGTCATCCTGAACTTGTTTCAGGATCTTCTTACGAAACATTTACATAGCATTTTAGAAGATCCCGAAACAAGTTTGGGATAACAATCCTATTTAAATTTTACCACTTGTAATATGACCAACCCAGGCTCCTCGCAAAGCTGATCGGGATGACTTGTTTTCATCTAAGTTGAAGGACTCATCCGATGACTCGGAGTCATCGGATGAGTGATCTCACATACTTCACTCACACTCACCAGCAACCATTGCGACAACTACGACCATAATAAATACAAAACACTGATAATAATAACATCAAACGCTGCTATTCCTCTTAACACTTGCTATCTCCTGTGCAATTTGTTCCAACTTGCGGGTAAACTCTTCTCCGTATTTTCTGATCAGTGCATCTCTGACAAACACATATAATGGAATATTAAGTTTATTTCCATATTCTCTGGCCGGATCGCATACATGCCAGCGGTCATAATTGATAGCCTCAAATTTATCATACTTCTTTATCCTGACAGGATATAAATGACAGGATAATGGTTTACGGAAAGATATAACACCGGCTTCAAATGCTTTTTCAATACCACATCTTGCTATCCCGTTTTCAAATATGGCATATGCGCACTCCTTTCTGCCAATCAATGGTGTAACCTTATCTTTATCCATATCCACTACAGAAGTTCCCTGTTTTTCAATAGCCTTAATAACGTTAGGCCGCAGAAATTCTTTTAATTTAGGGAAAATCTGTTTCAAAATCTTAACCTCCTGTTGTTCAAGAGGAGCACCGGATTCACCAAATACACAACAATATCCTTTGCATTTGTCAAAATCGCATGCAAATTTCTCAGTAAAAAGATCAAGACTCACAATCTTATTGTCTATTTCAAACATGGTTTGCATATTGGCTTCTGTTCCGCTTATTAATTCTGTATAAAGAAATTAATTAAATATTTCCAATTTAACATTCCAGACAAATGTAATCAAATCATCTGCAATTGAATAAATTCTTCAATCTGATCCTCATAGAAAGTGGTCAGACAAGAAAAGCTGAAAGGATCAAAATAATAAGATAAAAGAACCGGAACTGAAAAAAAATGTCAAACATTGGGCAGCTTTTTATTTATTTGTAAATTGATGCACAAAACCTGATTTTCTGCTTGTCTTAAGTCTGTCCAGAAACATGAGAATTTCATTATTAATAACAATGTTATTGATCTCATCCCAGGTATTTTCACAGATGAGGATTATTGAAGATACCGTTCTATACAAACTTTTAACAAAAGGTATAGACCATGTATATAACTACGAATTCGTACAGGCAGAAAATATCTATGATTCAATAGCTGAGCGAATACCGGATCATCCTGTTTTGCCTTTCTATAAAAGCATGATTTACTATTGGAGAAATTTTCCCCTGATTCCTGATGGCCCCGGATCAGAAGAATTTGTCCAAAGTCTGGAAGAAGTTATCAGACATAGTGATTCAATCCTTAAAGAGAACAGTGAAGATATCGAAGCAATATTCTATAACCTGGCTTCCAGAAGTTTCCTGATCCTTTATTATGCTGACAACGGACTGTCGGCAAAAGTTTTTCTTCACCTTGGAAGTATATACCAGGGTATCCTGAAAGCTTTTAAAATACAGGAACAGTTTCCTGATTTTTACTTTTTTACAGGATTATATAATTATTGGGTTGAAGCATATCCTGAGGCTCACCCGATATATTATCCTTTTACAATCTTATGTAAGCGCGGAGACAAAGAACGTGGACTAACCATGCTTGAATACGCCTTCCATAATGCATTCTTCATGAAACCCGAAGCTGCCGATTTTTTATCAATCATATAC
This sequence comes from uncultured Bacteroides sp., assembly GCA_964527875.1. Taxonomy (GTDB): domain Bacteria; phylum Bacteroidota; class Bacteroidia; order Bacteroidales; family SM23-62; genus LJUQ01. Next base: position 2,989 of record CAZGOR010000407.1, read on the forward strand.
CTTGCATTCGAAAACAATTCTTCAAAGGCAGTTTATTACATGAAGGAACTACATGATAAATTCCCGAATAATCATTTCTTTCTTTCAAGGTATGCAGAATTATTGTTAATGAATGAAGATTACGAGCTGGCCAAACCTATTATCGATACACTTTTACACCTGGATGATTACAATGTCATGAAAGGGTATATTTTCAGGGGATTATATAAAGAATTCCATAAAAAAACCCAGGAAAAAGCAAAAAAAGACTATCTGAAAGGTGTGGAGATGTCGGTACCTTTTGGACCTCGTGCCGATTACCAGGCAGCATATGCCTACATCGGACTCAGCCGTTACTACAGAGATAAAGGTGATTCACAAAATGCAAGAAAATACTATAAAATGGCAAAAAAGAGTATTTCTTACCCTTATGTATATGAAAATTACTGAGTTTTCCTGATTAGTTAATTATTTTATTTTTAACCATAAAAGTATACTAAGGATTTCACAAAGGAACACAAGGGAGTCTGATTAGAAAATTCGTTTTATAATTAAAATAGGAACTTTATATGAGGCTGAATAATAACTGCTTTCCTTTTTTTTTAAAATTAATAATTGTTTATTTATCATAGATTTACGCTTATTCAGATAGCTATCGGTATACTGATTCTGAGCTATCTGCGAGAATCTGCGAATATCTGCGAGAAGCCTTTAAAAAATTTTCTAACCAATCTAAA
>CAZGOR010000408.1:0-3702 GCA_964527875.1 uncultured Bacteroides sp.
TATACTCACGCACAAGACTGCCAATCTCATCCTCAGCCTCATAGGATATTTTTTCATTCGTCTTCCCCAATGTAAAAGTCCTGATCTTATCCTGTATCATTCTGAGTGGTTGGGTCATCTTATTGGAAAGGAAAACAGCCAGGACAATACTGATCGTGATAAGAATAACATAAAAATTAATGATGCCTGCCACAAGGTTGGAAATTTCACGGGTCAGAACATTCTGCTTGGTAAAATAGGGAAGGTTCAGATATGCCAGTAATGTATTTTCATTATTCTTAAAAGGTACATAAGCTGACAAATATTTAAGTGACCCGATACGCTCCTCATGAACAAATTCATTCCGGTTATTAACAATTAATTCCCTGTAGGCAGATGGATGAATTTTTGTCCCAAGCAATCCCCTTTCAAAGATTTCAGGTCTGGAAGTAGCAAGAAGGTCCCCGTCAGGATCATACAAATTAATATCTGTATAAAATACATTGGAGAATTTCACGAGCAACTCGTCCAGGCTTTGATATGTATCCGACTGCCAGCCCCATCTGAGAGTTGTCTCAAATGCCAGCTTGTGTACGAGTTCGATGTGCACTGATTGGATCTTTTCGCTGAGGCTCTCAAACTGCCTCTGCTTGTATTGTCTGACACTGAAAAATATGGTACTTCCCCCGATCAGAAGTAAAGAAAATACCAGGATAGCAATCATAGAATACTGGATCCTGTTTTTAATATTCATCTGAAAACTTCGCTGGAAGAAAGGTATATTGACGATCAGAAGGTTTATAGTAATCAACAGGTAAAAGAATATGAAAATATATGTAAATGTAATGAGCACATCCTGTACTTTTAATTGTGAATTGCTCAAAATAATAGTATTATCCTCATCAACATTATATATACAATGACGATACCCGTCCATTCTTATAAATTCATATTCTTCATTTCCTTCAGTATATAAATCACTCCTTAGACTGTAAGAATAGGGACCTGACTGTGTAATCAGCTCATTCTTATTGTACTTTGCATATGAGTATTCGTCAGATAGTAAATCCATCGACCTGTTAGCCAGTAATAATTCAGGATATCCCAGTCCCCTGGAGATTGCTTTTGAATCGAGTTCAAGAAAAAGGGTTAAAACGAAAAGGCTGTCAGGGGAATAGTACTTAAACGGAGCAAAATAGCTGATCCTCCCATTGAGGTTATCCATAAAATAAAATCTTGAATCTGGTATCCGGATTCCAGAAGTTGCCATATGATCTTCAAAAAAATCATAGCAGTGATAGACCCTGTCCTCAGGAGGCTCAACATATACACTATCGTATGGATTGCAGATTGTGAACTGAAGGTCATATTTATCCCAGAATCCGCTGAAATAATTCCTGACCAAATAATCATAAATAAACTGAACATCTGTATATTGATCAAATATCATTGTTTCCAGAACCCGATCATTAGCAATGCTGTCTTCCATCTCTTCCAGCAATAATTCAGCAACCGGATCATGTTCCGTTGAGAGATCAACAGCGATAACTTTCATCATTTCCTTTTGTTTTTCAAGTGAATACCTAAACACCTGGTAAACAGTAAGCATGCTGAATAAGAATACCAGTAAAACAAAGGTTGAATAGGTGTATTTAAAACTATACCTGTACCTTGTAAGTGCCATAACCATTAATATCAATACAGCGAAAAGAATTGAGAAGACATCGAACGGTACAGAAGTAAATAAGTTTGCACATCCCGTCAGAACACCGAACAGCAAAGGATAAATGAAAAAATTCAGGATTGATGGTTCCGGATTAAAGATTAAAATAAATTTATCTGCCAGGAGAGCCAATGTTGTAAAGAAAAAAGCAATTATCAGAAATCCCAGAAAGGTGTAAATGCTGATATTTAATACTTTATAAGTTTCAAATGTGATGCTGGAATTTATAACCAGACTATAGAACACGGATATTATTGCCTGGTAAAAAACTGCCATCAACAGGACATAGAACAACATCAGTACCACTCTTGTGGCTTTCCTTTTTTGAAAAAATTTGTCGGGGAGGTGAAATTCCCGGTAATAATTATATGCAAAGAAGAAGACCAGAAAAGAGGTGATAAGCAAATGCCCCAGAGAAGGGAGCCAATCAGATGCCGCAAATTTTGCAGGGGAAAACAGGGCAACAGATGAAAGATGAGAGGGCACTTTCATTTTTATCAGGATAGCATCCAGTAAAATAATAATGACACCCAGAAGAAACAGACCAATATTTTTTCTGCCCTGATCCTCAATGGATCTCAGAATAAACCTGAGCGAAAGAAGAAACAACAATATTCCTGTGAGAAAACAGAGGAGGGAAAAATACAGGTGAAATACGCTATATCTTTCAATTTCACTAAAATCAAGAGAAAAAAGATAGTCACCAAGAGAGGTATAAATAGGGAAACGGGCATCAGGATCATCAAAGATCTTTGTGGCAGAAGGAAGAAGAAAGTCATCATTAAATTCATTCTTCAAAAATTTATTCTCATATGAATATTCCGTTTTAATGAGAATCAGGCCAACAACCCTGACCTCCTCAAAAACTTCTGTTTTCCTGAGAAACCATCCATTCGAAAGAAAGAAAGAAGGTTCCCTGAATAAATCGTCATCATATACAAGATCGATTGGAAGTGAATTATCGGACCAGAAAGTGAGGGTATCATTTTCATAAACAAAGAGCATAATGCCCTCTTTCGATAATGTATTCAGCTCCTGTTCAGTAAAATCTGTAAAAAATTCTTTCGAATTAAAATACCTGAATTTATCCTCCAGATCATCCAGAAGGTCATCAAGCTGAAACTCCTTTGAATACAGATCCTCCTGGAATCTTTTATGCAACGTATATTGCCGTAACGAATAAAAAGATAGCTTGTTGGAATAGATCCCAAAAAAAAACAGGGCAAGTGAAATTGCCAGAAGAATGAAATGACGGATATAGGTTTTATTGAAATTCACAAACAAGAATAAGTTACTTTTTTGTAAAATTAATCAAACTTCCTCAACCATGATGATATGGTTCTCCCCTAATAATAGAAAAGGCCCTGTAGAGCTGTTCCAAAAAAACAATCCTGGTTATCTGATGAGATAAAGTCATTTTGGAAAGTGAAATAATATCATCTGCACGATCATAAATTTCCTTGCCAAATCCATAAGCTCCACCGATAACAAATACGATGTTTGCCACGGAATGAACAGACTTTTCCGAAATAAACTCTGCAAACTCTTCCGATGATATCATCCTGCCTCTCTCGTCAAGGATCACTGTATAATCATCCTGAGATATATATTTCAGTATCTGTTTTGCCTCTTTCTCTCTTACCATGATATCAGATAACTTACCTGAATATTTTGGTTCAGTTACTTCAATGATCCTGAAAGGAATGTAACGGCTTATCCGCTTCGAATAGAGTCTGATACCTTCTGCAATATAATCTTTCTTTGACTTCCCGATATACAATAATGTGATTTTCATAGAAACAAAATGCTTTTTATATTATGCCGGTGCTAAAACAGGGGGATGTTTCACAATTAAATATTGTATAGAAATCCTGTTCACACTCTGTTCTCCGCACTGCCTTACTATAATTACTCCACGAATTTAAACCAATTAGATGAAACGTGGTTGAATGAGGCTGTCTAAAAAGTCTATTAAAACATTTAACCACAGAGGAAACAGA
>CAZGOR010000409.1:0-3670 GCA_964527875.1 uncultured Bacteroides sp.
TCTGTGAAAACTCTGTGGACTCTGTGGTTTATACTACTTTTTAGACAGTCTCATAACACCTCTGTTCAACCACTTGTTGTTACCGTTTAACAAGCTATTTTTACCACTCCGCATAAAATATTTTCACTCTGCCTCATCCCTGCCTACATTTGTTTTAAAAATTTTAACTAAAACCTTAAGAAAATGAAAACAACTTGTATGTATCCAAAAAAAGTCCAAATTACAATTATGTTAGCCTTCCTTACTGTGATCTCGTGCCTTAATTTTTCATACGGACAAAGATCGGATAAAGTGGATCAATATCTCGAAGCTTTGCCCTCAGACCTTGAGCTGAAAGAACCAGTCCCACAGAAATATCTAATGACTGCAGTATATTGCAATAAAGATATCTACGGTAATTTTTTCGACAAAACACTGGTGAGTGGTGAATATACCCGTGGATTGAACGATGGGTATGCTATATGGAATAATGTCAGGATTGCACAATCAAACCTGCCGGATGGTAAATTTCATGAAGGACAAAATCAGGATTACATGGAAAACTTTCAATATGTACCTTCGGAAAATATGGTAGATGAATCTGCTTTCAGGGATTTTCCTCCTATGAGTTTCCATGCAAAAAATCTTGTCTGGGATATGCTGGGAATTGAAATTTTTGCATGGTTTTACTTCGATTCACTTAAACTGAACAGGGTTTATGCACCATCGGACCTGAGTGGCAGTGTACCACTTGCCGGGGAGGGTTTTTTTAATAATAAAAACATTGAGCTTACCTGGATAGGCATTTCAAAAATGAACGGTGAATTATGTGCCATTATTCAATACTCGGCAATGGACAACACACTCGAAATGAATTCCGGAGATAATGCAATGAGTTTTTCAGCTAAAGGCCGGAGCCACTACTGGGGAAATGTTTGGGTTTCTCTGGAAGATAAACAGATCGAATACACGGTACTATATGAAGATGTTGTCATGGATATGCAGTTTTCAGAATCAAACAACCAGATCATCAATACTACAAGAGAACTGAAAGTTGAAAAGCTGAATTAAAAATTGCGTATATTCATACTCATGCAAACAAGAGGAATCATCGACTTTTACCTGCCCCGAGGGATCGCACTGCACGTTAAGATCCTTCTGGGCAGCATGCTGTTTGGTATAATATTGTCATTACTTGTCGATCGCGGACATCCATTCAATGAACAACTTTTTCTAAGGACTTTCCTTATATTTATCCAACTTGAAATTTTCCTGTGGATTGCTCACAAATTCTTTGCTGCCGGATCATTTAAGACAAAAGAAAGCAGTGCAAAAATGATCATTCAAAGATTTCTTTTATTCTATCTTTTTGTTCTGGTTATTGCAGCTATTATTTTTGTTCTGACGGTAGCTTCATGGTTTATCATTCATGATATTGATCTGAAACTCCTGGCTGATCATCTTATTTATAACGAATTAAAAGGTTGGGCAATAGGCACATCGATAGGTTTTTTGATAGGAGCGATAGTATTTTTTTATTTCCAGTGGCAGGATTCACTCAAAAATGAACAAAAACTCAGAGAAGAAAAGCTGGTTTTTCAGTACGAAACAATAAAAAACCAGGTGAACCCGCACTTTCTTTTTAACAGTCTGAATACACTTTCATCATTAATTAATGGGAATTCCCGTGCAGAGGATTTTATTCATCAATTATCATCCATATACAGGTATATCCTTGAAAACAGGGATGTGAATCAGGTTGGGCTTGAAGAAGAAATTGAATTCACAAAAAATTATTTTTCCCTTCAGAAGATCAGGGATGAAGGGAAAGTCAGCCTGGAAATCCTTCCCATGGATATGAAGAAATACAGGATCCTTCCCATATCACTTCAGCTCCTGATCGAGAATGCCCTGAAACACAATTCAGCTACCCGTGATCATCCGTTAAGAATTACCATATACACCGAAGCTGATTCAATAGTTGTAAAAAATAATCTGCAGAAAAAACTTACTATTGAAAAATCACCAGGTACCGGCTTCAGGAATCTTGGTGAGAGATTGAAATTAATCACGAACAGGGAGATGAAAGTCATTGAAACGAGCGATGAATTTATTGTCAAAATCCCATTAATCACCACCTGAAATGAATGTGCTGATCATCGAAGATGAAAAACCCGCTGCCGATAAGCTAACACGCCTGCTCAGCAGAGTTGTTGAAGACATTAAGGTTGTGGAAATTCTCGAAACGGTTGAAGACTCAATCAACTGGTTCCTGAACAATCCGTCGCCTGATCTGATTTTCATGGATATCCAGCTGGCCGACGGGATCTGTTTCGAAATATTTGATTCTATTGAAATCAACACACCCATTGTTTTCACAACTGCCTATGATGAATATGCCATCAGGGCCTTTAAGGTGAATAGTATCGATTATCTTCTGAAACCAATCGATTCCGGTTCACTTGCAAAAGCAACTGAAAAATTCAAATCCCTGTACCCTGCAAAGACATACAATACAAAGATTGAACTGCTTTATGATCAGTTAGTGAAAAAATATAAAAGCCGGTTTTTCATAAAAGTTGGGACCCATTGCAAGTTAGTGATGACAGAAGACATCAAGTGTTTTTTTATCGCAGAACGCATCACATTTATGAAAACATTTTCAGGTAAAACCTACGACGTTGATTATTCTCTGGATCAGATACAAAAAATGCTTGATCCTGAAAAATTTTACAGGATCAACAGGAAATATATCATCAACATTACTGCAATAACTGACATCATAACCTGGTCTGCCAGCAGGCTGAAGATAAAACTAACCGGCGAGGAAGAAAACTATGAGCTGGTTGTGAGCCGTGATAAGGTTTCCGATTTTAAGAGATGGCTGGATAGGTGAAGAAGGCTAAGGCTGAGGCTAAGAAAGGGTACAAGTTACAAGTTACAGGTTACAGGTTGCAGGGTACAGGTTACAAGTTACAGGGTACAGGTTGCAAGTTACAGGGTACAGGTTGCAGGATTACAAGGTTGCAAATTCTCAGAGGATGGGTTGCGAAATGGAGACCCCTGAAAGGGGTCTAACTATGAATAACCCGGTACGAAGTGCCGGGCATGGATGCAAATCCTGACCACAACCCCTTTTGAGGGGTTGAATTAATCAGTTGGAAAAGCTACATGGCCACATGACAAAACTCAATTCACAGCTCTGAAAAGATTTAGTAAGTTACTAATGAAATCACAGATGTCGGTTAATTTTCTAATAAATCAATCCGTAATCCAACCGATAAATCGATCCGGGACAGGTTATCATAGTCTTCGGTATCTAACTCATAAATTACTCTGTATGTGCCATCATCCACTTCGTATTCTTTCAAGACTCCCAAAGTATATGAAAACATCAAACCAAGATAAACATTTGCCGATAATCCCAGATCACATCCCACATCCCAGCTAAAGCCCAATGTTTCACCCTTGACAATATATTTATCGATTACTTGAGAATTATTTATATATCTGACATAACCCGCTGAAAAACCTGAGTGTAAAGTATTCCGTCCGTCACCTGGTAGAAGGCGCATATTAAAAGAAGGACCAATAAAATGAATTGTAATATGATCTCTGATTTTTCCGTTTTTCTGCGAACCATCCTCAAATGTTACCTGAACATTGCTTAACTCATTCGAGGATTTTTAAA
>CAZGOR010000410.1:0-3669 GCA_964527875.1 uncultured Bacteroides sp.
AACTTGTAAACTGTTTTATCCGCCGTAACGAAGTGAAGGCGGACAACCTGCAACCATATAACCCTGCGACCTTATCCCCCGGTTAACAACCGGGTTTACTCTATCACTCATTATGTATCATTCTGCCGGATGGCATCCGGCAGAACTCAGCACTCATGCTTAGCCTTTGCCTTTTCCTTCAATTGAAAATTGAAAATCAACTACAGATAACTATTCATCCTTAGCATCAGCTTTTCCTTAACTATAAACCGAAAACTGAAAACCGAGAACCAATTTACTATTCATAACTCAACGCTTCAGCCGGATTTGTGCGAGCCGCCTTGGATGTCCAGTAACTGATCGTAAGCCAGCTGATCAGCAAAACAATTACCAGGGAAATAATAAAATCGGCCAGACTCAGGTTAATCCTGTAATGATAATTATAGAGCCAGTTGTTCAGGTATATATATGCCAATACCCAGGCAATCACTGTTGCGATACCGATCAGTATGGTAATCTCTTTTAACATAATATAAACAATCCCCCCGATGTTTGCACCATGAGCTTTCCTGATACCAATCTCTTTTGTCCGTTGCTCTACGGTGAAGGATGTGAGTCCATATAAACCAAGGCTGGCAATGAATATAGCCAGGATACCAAAAATGAGTGACAAACTCCCGGTCCTTTTATCTTCACTGTATTGGTTATCAAAATCATCATCCAGAAAGAAAAACTGGATAGGATAATTGTTAGTAAAGTCTTTCCAGATTTTTTCCACCTGGTTGATCGTTTGTTTTGTATTTTCAGGAGCAATCCTGATGCTGAAATATCCCCAATTCATACGGTTTCCCGCATTCAGGAAAATGTATGGATAAATATTATCATGAAGTGAGGCGTAATGAAAATCTTTTACCACTCCCACAACATTATGAAATATGCGTTCATCACTTCTGGGTGTTGGTTGTATAAATCTTTTGGTTAAAGGTTCTTCAAATTGAAAATTTTTAACAGCCGTTTCATTGATAACACATGCATTACTGTCGGATGCAAGTTCATCTGAAAAGAATCTGCCCTGAACGAGCTCCAGTTCATATGTTTTGAGCTGTTCATGATCGGCCCATGTTGTTGTAATGATGACCATATCATCTGTGCTTTGCCCTTCAATCAGATAACCGTTCACGTTATTCATATGTCCCGGGACAGCCGTTGAATGTGAGCAAGTTATCACACCTGGTATGTTTTCGATTTCATTTTTAAATACTGGTATCTCATCCCCGAGAACATGAACCTGTTCCAGTACCATCAGTTGTTCCTTATTGAATCCGAGATCCTTATTTAACATATAATATATTTGTCTGAAGATAACAATTGTTGCTACAATGATCGTGATTGAAATGGTAAGCTGGAAGACGACCAGAATACTTCTGAGTATCCCGCTTTTAACACCTGATCCCATTTTACCTGTCAGCACAGCAACCGGTTTGAAAGAAGCCAGGAAGAAAGCTGGATAAGCACCTGAAGCAATACCTACCAGAATTGTTAAAGCAATCAATAAGGGAATAATATACCATTTGTCAAAGTATCCGAGTTTAAGCTGTAACTGGATAAGGTTATTATAATAAGGCATCAGGAGTTCCCCTAAAAGGAGTGCAATGATCAGGGCCAGAAAAGTAAGTACGATTGATTCGGTAAGGAACTGCCAGATCAATGCTTTCTTTTCTGAACCGACAACTTTTCTCATGCCCACTTCATGTGCCCGGGAGGCAGAACGTGCTGTGGACAGATTCATATAATTGATCACAGCAATGATCAGAATAGCAATTGCTACCAGTGAGAATATATAGACGTACTTTTTATCATTCGGAGCCTTAAATTGCTGGTCAATATCCGGATTTAAATGGATGTCCGCCAGGGATTGCAGCTGGATACCATATCTTGCATCGGATTCGCTGAACTCTTCAATACTCATGCCCATGAACTGTTGTAGTTCAGGCCCTATATGTTTCAACAGCACGGGCCTGATTTTTTCTTCAACCTGATCCGGCAATGTCCCGTCTGTTAAAAGAACATAAGTTGCAAAACTATTGGACAGCCAGGTTTCATCCTGTGCTCTCCAGTGTGTCAGGAATGATCCAAGCATGTTGAAATCGAAGTGGGAATTTTGAGGAATATTTTCGCATATACCGGTTACAGAATAATGAGTTGTATCTGTTCCAATCAGTAACAGTTTTTCCATCGGGTCTTCATCCCCAAAATATTTCCTGGCAGCTGATTCAGTCAGCACAACAGTATGAGGAGCATTCAGGGCTGTCTGTGGATTTCCCTGTATAAAGGGTACAGAAAATATGTTGAAGAATGATGAATCTGCCAGGACAAAATGATCTTCAAAATATGTACGGTCTTCGTATCTGATTACCGTTTCTCCCCAGTTGTCCATCCGGACGGCATCAACGATTTCCGGGATATCTTCGATGAAAGCCCCTGCCATGGGAGATGGAGTGAAAGCTCCCAGCACTTCCTGTTCACCGATTTTTGCATCCAGTATCAATCTGTATATCCTCTCCTTATTTTCATGAAATTGGTCATAACTCAATTCATGAATGACAAACAGACCGATCAGGATAAATGAAGCAATACCCACTGCAAGACCCATAGTATTCAGGAAGACATATGATTTATGTTTCCACATATGCCTGAGGGCAAGTTTGAGGTAGTTACGTAACATAGGGAGTTTTATAGGATAGGTTTATAGGGTTTTATCTAAGATGTGACATAATGTAAAATATATTCAGGTAAAAGTCTGCAAAATGTCTTGGCTGAAAACTCCCGTGTACTCGGGGGTGCGGGCTCTGTAATTTCAATCAGATACCATCTGTTATGTTTAAAAGCCAGGCACTTTTTTAATTACTAACGATATTTGTGTCCCGGCTAAAAATCAGGCCTGCATTATATTGGTGGTTCGATTTTTAATCGAACCTTTTTTGAGTGTGGTGATGTCATGTGGAGCCCGGTTTTTAACCGGGACATTTAAATCGTTGATTATTCATGTTGAGTCGACTTTAGCCGGGATATATAAATAACTGATTATATTTTTTCAATCGAAATTGTTCTGATCTCCCAATATTTGATTCCTGGATGTTTTTTTCTTATTTTTTTTCTTGCTGCCAATCGTATTTCTTCCTGATCTGGATCACCTGACACTGAAAAATCTTCTGTATAAGTCTGATCCTGAATTTCATACGTAATCTGAAAGTTGCTAGTTGCCATTTAAAATTATTTTTAGATTTATATTTATCTTTATCTTGTTTTTTTATCAAAGTTAAGAATAAAGAACAGAATCTAATACACTATTTACATTTTATGTTAGTTAAAAGCTAAACAGTACTTTATAAATATTGATAAGAGGAGTAGACTTTTCTGGCAGTGAACCTGTTTTTCGTGGCTGTCTCCGCTGAACGGACGACATGACTATTATAGCATTGGGAATCGTTATTTTCGATAGTTTTTTTCTTGTTCTTTATACATGTCGCAGCCTTACGCTTGCGCTGAAGCTTCAGCGTAGGTGCACGGCAGCTCTGGAGAAGAGGAGCATTCATTTTGCCACAGTCACATCCCGCTCGCGAATGTTTGCTGCGCAAACATTTCACCAATAACGGCAAACACAATCCTCAGTACCCACACTCACCAATT
>CAZGOR010000411.1:0-3649 GCA_964527875.1 uncultured Bacteroides sp.
ATCATATATGGATCACTATTGCGCCTCCGCCTCCCGGATTAAGCCGTAACGATATCATATTGCGTATGTACTGGGATGGCAGTGAGATTCCTTCTGTAGTTTCCCCGATCGGGCCATTCTTTGGCCAGGGGTGGAATGAATGTTATCCATTCTCCAGCCTTCCCTTGGCAGCAGGCCCTGTAGAAGGCCGGGCAATGGTTAGCTATTTTGTCATGCCCTTCTCAAATGGTGCAAAAATTGAAATTGAGAATCAGACTGGTAAGAATATCAATGCCTTTTATTATTACGTGGATTATGTAGAGATGAATTCACTTCCTGAAAACATGGGTAGGTTCCATGCATGGTATCATCATGAACTGACCGAAGCTGCGGAGGATGGTGAGAACGAATGGAGCGTACTCGGACCGCAGGGAAAGAATCCTACCGGTGAGGAGAATTACCTGATTGTTAATATCAAAGGTAAAGGCCATTTTGTTGGGGTAAATTATTATGTTCACTCGCCCGGACCGATGTGGTATGGCGAAGGGGATGATATGATCTTCATCGACGGAGAAAAAGTCCCAACATTACATGGCACAGGTACTGAAGATTATTTCAATATGTCGTGGTGCCCAAAAACAATGTTTAAACAACCTTATTATGGCTTTGGAAGAGTAAATGATGATGTAGGCTGGCTTGGCAGAACCCATGTTTACAGGTTTCATATCAGTGATCCGGTATATTTTGATAAATCATTGAAGTTTACCATAGAACATGGCCACAATAATTGTCTTACCCTTGATATTGCCAGCGTGGCATACTGGTATCAGATGCCTCCATTCAATGAGTTATCCCCATTACCAGATAAGGCAGAACGGGCTCCCAAACCATTTATACAACCTGCCGACATGCATAAATGGAGAGATGCATGGAGAAAAGCAAACGGGAATGATACCAAACTCTGGGGGAATGAGTGATTTGGCAAATTGGTAAATTAGTAGATTCAGGCATTTTCAGAAGGAGAAGCCCCTTTTGTTGTGTTGTTCACATTTGTTTTATAAAACGTATTGGATTCTACAGAGTTAGAATGGAAAGTGAACGTGGTGAAGTTAAGAATAACATTTTACAAACTCTTACAGGATTCAAAGTTCAATTCATTATTTGAGAAAGCTTCTCCAGTGGAATGAAAAGCATTGAAGCAGTCAATTTTCCACAGGATGCTTTTATGTGAATATTAAACACATATTTATTGATACACCCCCACCTGGTGGATCAATCTTTAAGCAAAATATATTCAGAATTCAATTCTTCCTGGCCCGGTACTTTCAGCTCAATTTTTATCCATTTGCCAGTTGTTTCAGATAAAGGGAAAAGAACTACTGGGCCGGAAAAATTCCGGTTGGCCGGGACTTCAGGGTATTCCCAGGTTTCAGGTAATGTTCCGTTGATCCAAACTTCCATTTTGCCTGGGGGAAGTTTATTCTGTGTCCCATTGATCATAAACAATCCGATTTTCAGATCTTCATTCTTTTTCCAGGAAAATTTAGGTATACCGGCACTGGCCAATGCCGGGCGACATGCTTGTTTTATTGCTTCGGAGCATGGTTTGGGTTGTGCCGGATATTGAATGATGCTGTTATTGGCAGCAGTTGGCCAGGGTTCATTGAAACACCAGTTGAGAGCCATTGAACAATAAGGCCATTGTTGCCGGGCATACTCATAAATAGCTTTGTATCCAATTGATTGAAGCATCTGGCCTTGTTGCACCAGCTCTTCAAGACTTTCTGCTTTTCCGAAGTATTTTTCAATAATATCAGGACACAGCCAGGTGTCACCAATCCATGCTCTATACGCATGATGAGCTTTCCAGGCTTCTGTGGGAGTTGGGGGAAATAGTTCTTCCGCGGGAATAATCTTTTTAATTATCTCAGGATCGGAGGGGGATGGCATTCCAAATTCAGTAAGTGCAGTATGATGACTTCTGTTCATAATCTGGAAGACATCTTCGTCTGTATTTTTATCATAGAAGATATAATGTCCGTGGCCCATACCCATCATCGGAGAGGTAGGAATAAAGGGTATTTCAGGGCTATACTCAAGACAGATTGCATTCAGCCACCTCAATGGAAGGGACTGATCAGTCATTCCTGACCATGAATTAAAAAGTTCGTTTCCTCCGGACCAGATGGCAAGACTGGGATGATTATGAAGTCTTTTTACGATAGATGTTGCTTCCTTTTTGAGTACTTCCAGGTAAGCCGGAACGTCAGGGTAGTTATTACAGGCCAGCGGAAATTCCTGCCAGACCATGATTCCCATCTCGTCACAGAGTTCGAAAAATGCATCCTTATTGATGATTCCACCACCCCAATTCCTTAAAAGATTGAAATGTATACCTTTGGCTAAATCAAGCAACTCCTTATATCTGTCTGCTGTAATAATACCCGGAAATATTTCCGGATTCACCCAGTTGGTACCCTTGGCGAAAATCCTGATATTATTGATTTCCAGTGTAAAAGGTGGATTATTCCGTGTCTTTGGAAACAGCGTTCCCGGCACTTCTGCCCCTGTATTTTCCACGAGTCTGATTTTTCTGAAACCGCTTTTCCATGCATGTTGATCCGTGATCTCACTATTGTTGTTCATCAGATATAAATGAAAATTATATAAGTTCTGTTTGCCAAGTTCATGGGGCCACCAGAGGTTTATTTCATCAAGATTTTCTGCAATTGAAAACTCAGCATTGAAGATATTGACTTCTTTTTCCAGGACAATCTGATTCTTGAAACTGAGTGTGAATATAACTGTACCCGGATAATCAGTTGTTTTGCCGCTTATCCATATTTTAGCGGTTTTCAGCTTTTCATCCAACTGATATTGATATTGAATATCTTTAAGATAAAAAGGATTCCTGATTTCCAGGTAAGTCTCATCCCATATTCCTGATGGTACCAGGCGGGGATGCCAATCCCAGCCATAACTGACAGCAGGTTTAAAACTGTGGTTGGCCTGTGAACGGTCCATCCTTCTTTCATGCGATTTGGGAACAGGAAAGATAACAACAATGAGTTCGTTGTTTTCCTGAAGATATGATGTAATATCTGTTTCCACAGGAGTGAACATTCCTTCCTGCTCAAATAATTTATTTCCATTCAGAAAAATTTCGAAATGGTAATCAATTCCCTTACTTATAAAAAACAGATGTTGGTTTTCTGTAAGAGGCGGTTTATTAAAACTACTTCGATAAGTCCAGTATACATCCTCCATCCACTGGAATTGTTTATAACCGTCAGCAAATTGCCAGTTTGAATTATCCAATGTCACCAGAAGGTCAAGCTGTACCGCACCGGGTACCTCAGCCGGAAACCATTGTTCCGGAGAAAGGATTTTTTGTTCATGATAACCAACTTCCCATGATAATGATATTTTTTTTGTTATCTGAGCATCTCTCACGAAATGGTCTTTTTCCTGTTGCGACCAAAGGGAAGGAGTCAATAAAACTGAAACCATTATTGTCAGCCACAAGTGATTTTTCAACTGGTAGATTTTTTTCATTTTGATGATTATTTGATAACAAGTTGTGCGGTTAAAACGAAAATACTAATAATTCCGAATCGAAAATCAGAATGAAAAATTGAATTATCAGATACCTGTGTTACCTTTCTTTTAA